>NZ_JBPLBG010000071.1:0-292126 GCF_054039255.1 Candidatus Harpocratesius sp. | reverse complement strand
GATTATATAGATAGATTTATGAGTCTTAGTCAACATTTGAGAGATTAACTAAAAATTGGAAATGCTGCATAATTTACTCATTTACAAATATACCATCGAATTTTAAAATTTGTTGATTAAAAATTTGACTTTTTTTAGCAAATTTAACTAAATTTTGAATAAAAATAAACAAAAATCGAACCATAATCATATTTTTTTTAGTAATTTTTTATCGACTATAAAAATGGAAGGATAATATAATTATCATCTGGAAATGAATTATAATTGTTGAAATTCACTCAAAAATAATGAAGTTGTTTGAATGTCTATGATAAATAAAGATTAATAGAAATTGCAGATAGAATCTGAACGTTTGAATATAAAAACCTTTTAAAAATAAAAGATCAGAATTAGAATGAAATATCTATAAAGTTTCAAAATTCAGGAATTAATTTTAAATTGAATATATAGGAATATTGTCGAAAATCTTGTGCGGAAAAAAATTCTAATTAGGTAAAAATGTCATAAATTGATAAAATCACGTATAATCAAAAATATTTAAAAAAGACTAAAGATAAAAAAAAACAAGATAAAATGTGATTTCAATTTGGCTTTTTTTTTATCAAAATTCAAAAAATAAGGTATTGATAAAAGTGAAAAATTGGCAATTATATATTGTTTTAACTGCATTAATGGGTTTAAGTTTTTTATCTATGGCTTCACAAGTAAAGGCAATTTATTGGTGTGAAATTGGAACTTCTTCTGGTACAGATTTTGATAATAACCAAGAAGCTCATACTAGTGGTTGGGTTTCTTCTACTTTGAAAGTTGAAACAAATTTTCCTGTTTGTTCTATATATAGATATACTCCATCATATACTAAAGGTGGTTTGAATCCAAATTTAGGGCAATATTGGAATCTGCAAAATATAATAACAATTATGTATCATGAAGGAAGTGGACAAACTGTTAAACACTGGGCAGGAATTATCAATGTAGGATCTCCTAATCTTATAATTCCTTTGGATTATAGTACAACTCTAAAAGCTTACGTCCATTTCAGTGAAACAACGACTAATTTTGATTGGTGGACAGAATAGAAAGTAGGTTTTAACATGTTAATTAGTTTTATTGAAAAAAAAAACGAATTTTGTTTATTTATCGTTTTTCTATCTTTTTTAGTTTTTTTTAATATATTTTATTTTAATGAATTTAATTTAATTACAGATGATTATCAAAAAAATCCATCAGAAATAGAGTTGGCATTAACTTTAAACCCTATTGAAAATACTAATTTTAATTTAAATCAAAATAATATCTCAACATGCCTAAATAAAATTGATGCAAAATTGAATAATCTCAATTCAAGTTTCATTCAAATTGGAGATAATATTCATTGGTATCCTTCATTTTATTGGAATTCATCTGATGAAGCTAATTTTTCACAAAATTATAGAGGGCATTTTGATTTTCAATTTATTTTTATTCCAAATAATGAACAATTTAAGCAAAATAATTTTCAATTCCTTCATGGGATTGAACTAGTTGAAGGATCATATATTGATGAGCCAACAGATATAATTGTAAATCTTCAATTCAAAAAACGAGGGTTTTCAATAGGGGATGATATTATTTTTAACTATTATATGGATAAAAATTTTACTTTAATTGAATTAGCTCAAGACAGATTAGGAATAACTCCATTAAATTCTTCAAAATTTCTGGGTAATTTCAAATTTAGAATTGTAGGATTTTATCAAATAACTAATGAAAAAGATTTGAAATCACTAGTTGAATGCAATTTAAATTTTGGATCTGAATCTAATAGTCAATTAAACTCAATTTCTAATGAATACAGGAATTATTATAACTATATCTTTTCTATAAATGATATTGCTTTTTCTATAATTAAAAAAAATTTTTCAAAATTAATAATTCGAGATCAATATGATATTCCGTTCATCCAAAAAGTTGTATTTTCAAGTGTGAATTCTATAGGAACTACATCATTTCAGCAATTACTATATAATATTAAAATAATACAACCGTGGATATATGAAAATGGTATATTTAGCTTTTTTGAAAATAGAATAGAAAACCTTAAGGGAAAATACGCAAATTTTTGGAAATGTATTCAAAATTTAAAAAACCTACAAAATGATATTTTTTTCTTTACAATTCCAGTATATATAAGTTTTTTAATTTTTATTTTTTTAATAGAAAAAAAATCAATCAATATGGTTAATCAATATTATAATAAAAGATATCTATTAGGTGAAAAACCCAAAGATTTTATAAAAAGTTACTTTTTTGAGAAAATACCTATTATTTTCATAAATACTCTTGCAATTTTTGGATTAAATTACATTTTTCAAAGAATCATTCTAAGTAATGATATCATTCAAGATACTTTAAGAATAAATTTGTCAATTTATTTTATAATAATAACAGTATTTCCAATTTTAGTTGATATAATTTTACTTAAAAGCAATTTCAAAAAAATTAAAAAAAGTACTGAAGAATTTGACCTTAATTTTAGTGAAGAAAATCGTGAGATTAAAGCAAAATTAAGAAAAATTCGAGAAAACATCTTTTTTGGAATTTTAATATTATTTTCATTGATCCCAGTTTTATTAGTTTCATTATCAAATTATTGGATTGATTTTCAATCTCCTGAAATTAATATTTCAATCTCAAAGATTTTAATCATTTCATTTCTTTTTATTTTTCTAATCCCAATACCTCTTTCAAGAGTGCTAACTAATTTTTTCTCTTTTTTATCTGGTAAAATAAATAATATCCTTAAAAAAACTGAAAAAACCATCAAAAAATTATTGGTTTTCTCTCAAATGCCAAAATATCAGAAAAATAATAAAGAAGAAGCCCTGTTATTTATATTTTTATTTACTAATATTTTATTAAGTAGTTTTTATTTAAATTTTGAAAATAGTAATTATTTTGAAAGAAAAATCTTGGCATGGGATTCATCAAATATAAAACTTGAGTTAAGATATTCAGAAGATTTTGATTATGAGAAATTTATTAATTCCAGCATTCTATCCATACCAGGAATAAAATCAGATTATTTCACTAATCTCAAAATAACAAATCAATTATTTATTGATTATAATTTGAATAGCAATACACCAACAAATTGTTCACTCTTTGATCCATTTCAATATTCACATTTTATTAATTTTCCAGAAAAAATTCATTTTTCGGATTCAATTTTCAAATCAAATACTTCACATTTAGAAAAATATAATAATATAAATAATTCGATAATAGTATCACGAGCATTAGCAGATAAATTTAATTTAAATATAAAAGATAATTTAAAAATTACTTCCTATTATGGCGTTTCATCTGATTTTAAAATAGTTGGAATAATCGATTATGCACCACTCTGTGAAATTGATAATAAACCATCAAATATTCATATTTTATTCTTAAATCATTTAAATTGTATTTTTAAAGAATATGGTAGTTGTTTAAATTTATATCTTAAAGTAAATTCAAAATTTAATTTTCAAGATTTTTCTAATTATTTTTTAAATCATTATAAGCATTTAGTTAAAAGTATTAAAATAAATAATTCTGATTCTGAAAAAAACCGATTTGATTCACTATTCCTTCCAAGATTATACTTGTTTGAATCCATTCTAATTGGAATTGTCCTCATTTTTTGTTCAATCTTCATGATTAACAAATTTTATGAAGATCAAAATGATGATATGAATATTTTAAAGCAATTTGGAAGTTCTAAAAATCAAATTAGAAGAATAATAAATTCAAAATTGATATTTTATTTTGGATTTATATTTATTATTACTTATGCCAGTTATTTTATTCTAAGTCTTCTATTTTACAAGATTCTTCTTTTCAAAACTTGGATTCAAATTGATTCAGCATTTTATAATAGTTGGAATCAAATAGCGTACAATATCAATAATTGTAGTAATTGGGATTTATATAAAAGTTATGGCAAATCTGTTATGATTTTATATCCTTTTCCCATAATATCTTTACTAGAATTCTTCATTAGTTGTTCTTTTTTAATATTAATTTCTTATATTCAATTTAAGGAGAGAATAAAAGAAAATGCAAAATCAAATTTCATTAAAAGCCGAAATGGTTAGTGTAAAAGAGAATTGGGGTAAAAATTGTCAATTATTAATTAAAGACCTCTTTCATATCTATAAAAGTAAAAATGTTGAAACAGTAGCACTAAAAGACTTTAATATGAAAATGGATAAAGGTGAATTTCTTGCAATTATTGGGCCATCAGGTTCTGGAAAATCAACTTTATTAAAAATTATTGGAGGTTTGTTATTACCTTCAGCAGGAAGGGTTTATTTTCGATTTGATCCAGATGATCCCATAAAAAATCTTACGAAACTTAGCTTTGAAAAAAGGATAGATTACCGTCGAATCAATATTGGTTATATTTTTCAAGAATATAATTTATTTGATTATTTAACTGTTGAAGAGAATGTATCTATCCCTCTATTAATAAGATATAAAAAAATTAAAAGATTTTCAACAAAAATTGATGAAATTCTAAAAAAATGTGGAATTGAGCATAGAAGAGAATATAAGATTGATCAATTAAGTGGAGGAGAAAAACAAAGAGTCCAAATAGCTGCTGCCTTAGTTTCTTCCCCTAAATTAATACTTGCTGATGAACCAACAGGGAATTTGGATCACGAAAACTCTCAAAATATTTTTCAACTCTTAAAATCCATTTCAAAAGAATTTAAAACTTCAATTATTGTTGTTTCACACGATTTATCAATAGAAGATTTTTGTGAGAGAATAATAAACGTATAATAAGTATTTGCTTTAAAAAACATAAAAACATTAAAAGAATTGATCAACATGATTAGCCAAAATAGATTTTATTTCAAAAATCTTAATGGATTTAAAAAAATAGGTTTAGTTATATTAGTTTATCAATTTTTTCTTGCTGGGTTTTTTAGTGTTTATATTCTTCAAATAAATCAAAGTATTCAAGAGAGTTGCATTCAAAATAATCCTTTTGATGATATTCTATATTATAACTCAAATGAACTTGAATTAAATGAAGAAAATTGCAATCAAATAATTAATTCTATCAATTCAGTTAATCTACTACAAAGTGATTCCTTTTTTTATTTTGATTTAAATGTAGATAATAAAACGTCCTTAGAGACAATTCGATTTATATCTTTACCTGAATCATTAAATATACTCAAAGAAATTTATCCTTCTTTGTTTAATTTTAGTTTAAATATTACAACAGATAGTTTAAGCAACTTTAATTATTTTACTTTTCAGAATGTCCAAACAACTTCTGATTTCATTCAGAGTTTTAATTTTTCAGGACAAATTTCATCATACGAAAACTTTTCGATTGAAGGTAAGTTATTTCATATTTTTCCTGAAAATCAAAAACAAAATGTGTCCTTAATATTCAAAACAATCTATTCACCTCATTTTTTTCATATATCAAATTATGTAAAGTATATATTTGTCAATTTAAATGAGTTTTTAAGAATAACAAAAAATACTTCACTAAAATTGAATGGTTTGTCAATTTTTTCTATAAAACTAAGTGAAATTAATCTTTTTTCATCAAATACACTTAATCAAATATTTTTTACCCCTTCATCTATATTATATTCTCCTTATAAGGAAGTATCTTATTATTATTTATTTGAAAATGGAATTCATTCTAATTTTAATAAAGATTTCTATATAAATAAATTTCAAATTAATCAAACCTTCCAAATTTTATTCATATCGGTAAGTTTGCTATATTTTTTTTACCATATGAAAACCATGGATGAAATTCTTCAAAAAAACATCCCTTTTTTTAGAAAAATTGTAATATTAGGTGATGATGGAATAAATCATTGGAAGATAAATTATGAAATTATTCTTAAATCTTATATTTCTATGATACCTGTCACATTAATTAGTGATTGTTGCTCTCTTTTGTTTTTTTCATTATCTGTCTTCAATCTTCAAAATTCATTAAGTTTACTTTTAAAAATAATCGTTATCAAAGACATTTTATTACTTATCTTAATCTTAATTCTCAATTCATTACAATTTTATCTATTTAAGCTGAAATTTAGATACTTATTCTCAAAACATATTATGCAACAGAATTATTTATTTAATAATCTGAAATTTAAGATTCAACCGTTTACTAAATTATTTCTTATGTTTTTCTTGATTTTTCTTAATTTTATCATTATGCATTTTAATTTTATTTATTTTATAAAAAATGGATTTAATAATTCAATTTTAGAGAATTTTATTTTAAATTATTTACCTTTTCTTTCTACAATATTTTTTTCTGCAATTATTTCATCTTTACTTTTTTCAGATTTCTCATCAAAAATTGATAATATTTCTTATAATATTGTCTTAAAATTAGGATGTTGGTATGATTCTGAAAAAATTCTAATGAAATATTGGACTAAACGAAGAAATATCGCAAAAATTAATGTTTTTTATGTTGTAATTTTAATTTCATTAATAAGTTTTGTAGGATTTCTTGGTTATCAAGAAAGATTTTTTATCAACGATAAAATGCTAGACTTAATCTATCCTGCAAAAAATTTTCTCCAATATTCCAAAATAATTCAGTTTTTTGCCTTGATTGTATTCATCTTGTTAAAAAAAGAATTTTTCGAAAAAGAGAATAATTCTTTCAATTCTGATATTCTAAAAAAGTATTCTGATTTTGGAGCAGATATAAAAAGAATAATAAAAATGAAAAGGGTTTTTGATATTTTAAAATCTTTAATAATAGATTTTATTTTAATTTTCTCAAGTGTATTTATCTGCTTAATTCAACTTTTTTCGATTTCAGTTATTTATTTTAAACGGTTTTCTTCTGTTATACAAAGAAATTTTCTTAGTTTTAATTTTTTCTTTTCTAAAACTTTCATCTTTTTTGTAATCTTATCAAATTTCTTAATTATTTATGGTTTTTATATAAAAAACAAGAAAAATTAAGAAATAAAAGAATAATCGGGTGAGTATATGAATCAAAAAAATAAAAAAAAAAAAACAAAAACAAAATGGTATAAAAAAGAAATATTAAACAAATATAGGATAATAAGTTTATTTTTGTTGATTTTTTTAATTTTTTTTCCAATAAATGTAAATGGGGAAAAAAAATACATTAATATTGAGATTCCAAACGAATTTCACCTCTATTATGGGTTTTGGGGTGCAGAATTCATCGTAGAAAATCAAAATATCCTGCGAAATGATTTACAAGAAATGTGGAATACTAATTATACCTCTGATTTCCGATGGCAATCAGTAGCACATCTATTTTTAGATTTTTCTTACCTCTCAAATGGTAAATATAATTGTTCAGTTGAATTTAAAATATTGAATATTACAAGACATGGTTCACTAATATATGATTTGTCTCAAAATCATTTTTATATGCAAGAGAATTCAAGTAATGATATTTATGTACCATTTTTCTTTAATTATACTCAAGAACAAAAAGATCAAGATATTTTTTGTAATAATAATGCAACATCTTATGTATTTATGAAAGATATTAACTACACGAAAATTGATACTCCTTTAAGAGGTTTGGATTATTCCTATTATAATTTAAATTTGAATACATCACGAATAGACGTACTTTGGCCTGAAGATTCTGAATATGCAGAATATTTAAATACAGTTTTATTCTATGATTATCTAAATGGATTTTTAATATATGGAAATTTACCATTTGATTCGTTTGAGATTTTTTGTCGTTTGGCAATTTCAACCTTTAATGATGACAATTTTAGCGCAAATCCAGAACTAAAACTTGCAGATACAAATCTAAATTTCTCTCTGTGCAGTGCGGAAAAAAATTCTAATTCAAATAACCCAGAAAATACAATTATAAGCCCAATATCGTTTATTATCGCAGGATTTATTTTTGGCGTTCCAATGATCATTATAATTACAAAATCTTTTCGCGATAAACAAAAAAAAGGATTCAAAAATAAGAAATATAATAGATTCAGAATGAAAAAATAATAAAAATACTTTAAGAATATTAAAATTAAGATACTTTTTTAGTTAATCATCTTGTGCGAATAAGTGCGAATAAGTTTTAGAGAAGATTGTCTGGTGTGAATAAGTTTTTATCCTAGACTTCTGTTGAAATAGGCAATCTTATATAAGTAAACCTTGTTTTGAGAAATATCTTTTGATTATTTCGTTTTATTTCAGATTTTTCGTTTTTTTATTCGACATATCTGCTGTCTATTCTGATTCAACCCATTCAGAATTTAAAGAGTTCAGAGAACAGGATAATAAAAGTATTTGACATCTCTATGCTGTTATTCATGAATTTTATAATGTTAGAACCTGAATCTTTTTTTCAATATAATACTTCATCAATTTCTGCATATAATTTTAATTGTTCGACAACTTCTTCAATTTGAAATACATTTTTATCCTTTGTAGCGTAACTAATAAATACTTTAATCATGATATCCGCTTTCATTGCTAAATATTTTGAATATTTTTGATTAAAGTATGGAAAAATTTTTCCAAATCGAGAAAACAGAGAAAAATCGGGGTAAACAGAGTTTTTCCAGCAAATGACTGAAAAAAATTTACATTTTCCCAAAAATCGAATAAATCACCTTTATATAATAACATAAAGCATCAGTAAATTCGTCAGAGATCGGTGAAAAATTGGGATGAAGGATGGATATAAAAGCCAGAAGAATGTCTTCTACTGGATTGTCCAGTTGAATGGAACTGATATAAAGTGCTTTAATCTGGAAGTTTCTATAGACTATTCGATATTCATATATAAGGTAAATAGTGGGACCGAAGGGATTCGAACCCCCGGTATTTTCGAAGTTTTTGAAATAAAAACTCTTTCGGCTCCGAAGGCCGACGCCATATCCAGGCTAGACTACGGCCCCAATAAAATAAAAGGGATCATCCTTTTTGAATTTTATTAAGTGACGATTTTGGCCATGCGAATACTATTAAATTCGAAAGCGAACTATTTTAATGCTCTGCAAGGTAATTTTAAATGAATAGTTTTGGATAAAAATTTATGACTTCTTCTATCGCTGAGTCAACAACAGGAGGGATCTCTTTAGCGATTCATAAGGTCTTTAATCAGAAAGGGATTAATTTTGAACCTATGAAAAGTGCTGAATTGAGCAAATTTATTAATGATTTAGATAAAAATTTCGAATATTAGGAAGAAAAGGAACAAAATACGCAAGAAATAAGATCTAAAGTGATTTAAATCAATTACCAGAGATTCATCTGCATTAGGGAAAAGAAATGGATCCATATCTTTGCAAGAATGAAATCTTTCTTTTCTTCAATTAAAAATTGCAGGAGAAGGTAACAAGTTGAGATGAAGGGCAGATATGGGGAATTGCTTAAATGAACTGATCGAATTCACCTGATAGAATTTTATCGATTTCTTCATCAATTTCATCTGAATTTAGTTCAATGAAGATTTTATGCTTCTTAAGTTCATCGATAAATTCCCACAAACATATTTCTGCAAGTTCTGCCGCATTTCCCAATGAAATTTTTTCTTTTTGATATTCTTTTATTGCATGGTTTAATTTTTCTTCTTTTATTGCATTGGTCAAGAGTTTTCGAATAAGTGTGCTTTGATCTAAATGCATACGTGTCTTTAGTCCATTTAAATCTTCCTTAAGTTTTTTCGGAATAATTATCGATAATCTTTCACTCATATATTTTACCTCTTTTTATGTAATTTTGATAATTTTGATGAGAAAACCATCCATTGGATGAATATTTTGCCAAATTTGAACAATATAAGTTATAATTAATAATTCTATATCGTAATAGAAGCAATATTAATCCTGCAGTTGAAATATATGATATTTTTCTTTGTTCTGCTATTAATCTTCCCTTTTTTTCATCCATGACAATCAAACATTTCTTTTTTTCATTAAATTTCTTTCCTAACAGTAATACTTCAATTTCACCTCTATGAAGAAAATTTATAAGAGTGGGATCATTCTTTTCAACTTTTAATTTTATGATTTTTCCTTTATTTTCATAATTTTGAATTAAGAAAGCATCAGCATAACCGAATTCCAAGCCTTTTTTAACGACTTCTTTATGAACTCCTTCAGGAATATATATTTTTTCAAATAATTTTAAAACAAATTCTATTTTTCCTATTTTTGTTATATGAATTAATGGAGAGCTATCAAAAATAATCATTTTTTATCATCAAGATATTAGAATCTAAATATTGCGATTTGAATATTATAATCTATGTATATATATGAAAATATGTGTAAATATATGTAAATATATGTAAATAGCATATTTATTTTTATGTAATAAAAAATCTAATTTTTCCATTTGAATTTTGCACCTTTAATAAAATTTCTCCGAATCAGCCAGAAATTAAAAGAATTTAGATGAATTATTAAAACGAAAGATCTATTAATTCACACCACTTTTCTAATTTTTTTAACTTATTCGCACCTACTCACACACCTAAATATAGGTTAATTTAAAATGGATAAAATAGATCTTCCAACCAAAATTCAGCAATTGTTCCTACCTTCTTAAGAATCAAATCTGATTGAATTTTTCCTCCTAAAGTTCGTTGGAACATTTTAACAATTTTATGAAGTTCATCATGCTTATCTCTATCTGAAACATGGAATAGGGCAGATATTTCTTTATGATTTTTTTCTTCCCATTCGTTAAGGATCCGTTCACATGATTTTCGGATGAATTTTTGATCGATTTCTGTGATATCGCCAATTCTTTTAACCATTTTTGCAAATTTTTCTGCTTGGGTTGATTTACTGATAAATAAATTTTTCATTATAGAATTTTCCTCCATTAATATTGATGATGATAATTGATGAATATTTTAATCGAGTTAAAAAGTATAAAGGTTTGTAAAGATGGAAATAAAAAAGATAAAAAAAATATTAAGTAAAACGAAAAGAATGAAATAAATAGATGATAGCAAAATATAATAATTAAAGCCAATAGAATGAAAAAAGAGAATCTTAAGTGCGAATAAGTTTTAGCATATGGTGAACGTGAATGAAAATGGATATAATCTTTTTAAAGCATTGCTCACTTATTTGGTAATTATGAATCCCAATAAATTATTACAAGATAAGAAGAAATTTCTTACTGTAATTATATTTGTTTTTGTTCTATATTCTACATTTATACCAAATATTTCAGCATTTACTCAGATATCTAGCATAATTATTCAACAAGATGATTGGAAAGTAAAAGAAGGAATAGAATTAACCTATGAACTTAATATTCAAAAATCTGACCTTAACTCCTCATTTTTTAATAAAATTGCTACTGAATACCAGTTTGAAAATTTGAGTAAAAATTTCTTTGGAGTCCCTCAAATTACTGTAAAAGTTGATGAGATTCCACTAAATATGAGTGTTCGGGATTTATGTTCGCAAATTCTACAATTATCAGGACCTATTCCAGTTTCTCAGCAAATTGGTGATAATTGGGTTCAAAAATCTAATGTAATTATACCGTTTGTAATTCCTGTAAATTATTGGGATAATTTAACTGATGAAATCAAATTATTACCTGGTGTATTGGAGGTTGAATACAGTTATTCTTCAGATATAGGTGAATATCAATACACTATCCATCAAGCTCTCATGTTAGATGGTAAAATTACTCATTTTTATTATTATCCCACATGGCAAGATGATAATGGTGTTTTACAAGCGATTACAATTAAATTAGTTAATAATTATCAATATGATCAAATAAAATTTGTATTATCCACGAAGTCAAATTCGTTTGATTTTAGTTCTCCTAGTGAATCTGTTCTTAACCTCATTTCTGGAATATTAATTTTTGTTATCATTGCAGGAATACAAATTTATGTAATAAAGAGAAAGAAAGAGAAAAAAGTTCATTTGGATCAAGAAATCAAAACAGAAAGAGAACAAGGGATAATATATGACCGTAGAGATGAATTAGAAAAATTACTTCAAAATATTTCTGATTTTAAGAACAAGCACATTAATCGGTGGATTATTTCAAATTTTATTTCTTTGGGAATTTCAATTGGAGCAATTACTATATTTGAAAATATTAATCCAAGTGCGAATGATAAAATACCAATTATTTTGACGATTTTAGTGGGGTTAACTATAGTGGGAATATTGGATTTTTGGCTTTCAATTCCATTAATTCAATTTGGTAAAGGTTTATTTCTACAAAATTTCCAAAATCGAGGAAAAAAAATCGATCTAAGTCCAATTTTCGTCGTATTTGGGACTGTTGCAGTATTCTTAAGTGTATCTGCGCTTCAAAGTTTCAAGACAATTGTGTCTTTACATGAAAAACTGATAATTGTTTTTCTTTCATTATTCTTGGTTAGTATTTTAATCACTTTCTTCTATATTTTTAATCCTTGGCATCGGTACAAGAAATTTGAAGAAGAAATTAAGCATCTATTAATAAATGATTTGTAAAAAAATGAATTTAATATAAATTTCAAAGATATAAAAAAATAAGGAGAGAAGAACATTTGGATGGAGAAATGTATTTCCTACAACAAAAGGATATCAAAATTGCGGGAGATCGTTTGGCTGAAATATTTTTCGAAGATCCTACAAGTATTTATGGATTTCCAGATGTAAATAAGCGTAAAAATAAATTAAGGTATGCATTTCGATCAATTGCCCATGTTTGTTTAAAATTTGGCACTTTATATGCAACATCACCTGACCTTGAAGGAATAATTGGTTTTCTAAATGTAACTAATTACAATCAATTTTCGCGACGATTTATTCTCAGTAATATACGAAATGGTATTTTTAGGATGGGACTTAGGAATATTTATCGACTCGCTCTTTTTGGGAAATACATAAAGAGAAATCATTTAATCCATAATTTAAAGTTAAAAAATAATATTACAAATCAAGCAAACACTACAAGAATTTTTCAGCCGTATATCTACCTAATGGTAATTGGAGTTCAAAAAGATCATCGAGGTAAAGGTATCGGAAGTAAAATGCTTAGATTTCTTATTGATGAAAGTGAAAATCGGCAACTTCCAATTTTTTTAGAGACTGAGTTGAAGCAAAATGTTCAGTTTTATGAAAAAAATGGTTTTAATATTGTAGAACAAGAAAATGTTAAGAAGACAGGAGTGACTATATGGTTTATGTGCAAAATACCAAGAATAGACAATGAATTGGATGAAATTTCTAATGATTAATATTATTCATAACATTCTTTTCCTTTCATGATTAAAGTACTGATTTATTGATTCATTTAGGTGTATAGAAGTAAGCAAGATCTATATAATTGATTATGTTATTGGATTTAATCAAGATCAAAAGATTAGGCAGATTTCCCAAAGTCCACTAATAACAAATTAATTGATACTTGACTATTTTTTCATTAGGAAAAATTAAATGTAAAAAAAAGAAAGAAAATAAATACAAAAAGAAAATACTTAGATTATTTCCAAGTATCGTTAAAAACTCTGTAAAAATTACCAAATGCGATTTTTTCAAGATCTTGACGGCTGTATCCATGATCTACAATATAGTCGTAAAATTTAGGCATTTTATCTGCTGAATCAAGACATTTTGGCACATTTGTTCCATCATAATCAGTACCAATAGCTATAGTGTTTATATCAGTTAATTCTACAATATGATCGAGATGCTTTAAAATGACATCAAACTCTATATTTGGGTCGGCATGTGAAAAATCATCAGGTGATACTTTAGGATCAAGAAACATAGTACCCCAATTTAACCCAATCACACCATGGTGTTTATGAATGGCAACGATCTGTTCGTCAGTTAAGTTTCTACCCATATTACATATTGATCTGGCATTTGAGTGAGAAGCCATTACTGGCTTTTCAATAATTTCCATTACATCCCAAAAAGACCGATCATTTAAGTGAGAAACATCAATTGTAATTCCTAACTTTTGAGCTTCTTGAACAAATTTCTTACCTTCAGCAGTTAGTCCTCTATCAATTTGAGGGGAACGAAAAAGAAATCCTGTTCCGAACTGATTCACATTTGCCCAAGTTATTCCTGTAGTACGCAAACCCAAGCGATGTGCTAAGCGCAATGTTTTTAATTCTGAATCATAACCTCCAGCACCTTCAGTATGTAAAATTGCCCCAATTAAATCCGAATTTTTTACTTTGTCAAAATCGTCGATATTTTTTATGTGGATGAGATGATTATTTGGATTTTCTATATTTTGAAACCATTCATCCATTCCTGATAAAATATGATAAGGTGTTGCTGCAGGATAGATTGCAAATAAAGCAAATCGGAGATTATTACGATTCATTCTTGGATAATCGCATATTCCCTTTTCTGATTCATTCGAAAAACTTCTCCATTGGTGTTTTAAAGCCATAAATGTATCTATATGACCTAAAATTGTCGGGGGGTATGTATTTTCCATAATCTATTATCACCAGTTGATGAAAAAACATATTATTCAAAAATATTTTGATTTCTTGTTTAAAACTCTATTTTTTTTTAATTTATTTATTTTTCTAGTTCGTACTATAACTTCTCTTTGATCCAGTGAAGTATTTTTGTCAATACGATCGTTTCTTGGCCTCGTAAATAATGGTCTCCTTCATTGAGAATCAAAACATTTTCAGGAAGTAATTTCAATCGCGCTTGAAGAGGTAAAAAATGTGCTTCATACAACAATACTCTATCATTACGGGCATGTACAATTCGGACTTTATCTTTGAATTTTGTGGAATTTTCAGATGTAAAGAACGCTTGTGGAGAAATAATTGGGTCAAAACTAGATATCTTTTTGACTTTTATTTGAGAATTAATAAAAATGCGAGTAACCCATGGTTCGGTGAAAATTCGATGACTTTCTGGTGTATTTTGGAAAGTTTTCCATGAGAAATATGGTGAAAGTGCAATAACCAGGCGAATTCGTTCATCTTTAAGTCCTTCTGTTAATACTAATCCTCCTCCCATTGATGTACCAATTGCAGCTATGCGTGTATTATCTATTTCTGGAATATTGCATACATAATCAACAATTCGTGAAAAATCAGGAAAAATTCCTGTTGACTCAGTTATATACCAATCATCAGAATGAAAAGCAGGATAATTTTTAAGGGTTTCTCCATGTCCTCGTGCATCCACTAGCAATACTGCATATCCTGCAGCAGCAATGGGTGCTGCTAAGGAAAAATTACGCTCTTTTTTTCCTAATACTCCATGATGCATGATTATAATAGGAAGTTTTCCTTTGGATTTTCGAGCTGAATGTTTCAACATCAGTAATAATCCAGAAAGATGCACTTCATCAGCCATAGGAATTAATATTTTTTCAGTTTTAATATTAAGTGCATCCAAGTCAACTAAATTTGCCCAATCTCCATCCATCATTGTAAAATAACTCAATAAAAACAATCCAAAACCTGTTATGCTGGAAAAAAAAATTATAGTTGTGAAAATACAAGTTATCCATTTTGCAAATATAAGTGTAAGTATCCAAAATATCAAACTAAAGAGTGTAGCAATCGCTATGAATCGCAATCTTTCGAAATACATTATTAATTCTCCATCTCTACTGGTAATTTTTTTTTATTTTATTACATTTTACTGTTTGTTTTTCATTGTTAAAAATTGTTTATTGGTGCGAATAAGTTTTCTTTATTTAATTTCTCTACTTTTTTCTATTATATTTTCATTTTTCTCCAATGTATATTTTTTTTTCTGTTTGATTAATAATTTAGGTATTTTATTTTGAGATTCGCAATACTGCAGCACCTGAAAATCGACTATATTTTAAATCCTCCAAAGCTTGATTTGCTTCAAAAAGAGAATATTCATTGACTTCGGTCAAAATATGCGTTTTTTCAGCAAATTTCAAAAATTCTATTGCATCTTCACGAGTTGTATGAGCCACACTCCGTAAAGTTCGCTCGTAGTAAATTTGATCATATGAAAAAGATGGTATATCAGTTAAATGAACTGCGTTTATTGCAAGTGTTCCTCCTTTATCTAAACAATTCAATGCTCGTAATACAATCTCTCCAACAGGGGCGAAAGTTATTGCACTGTCAAGCATTTTTGGAGGTTGTTGATTTGGATTTCCCACCCATGTTGCGCCCAATTCTTGAGCGTGTGATTGATGATTGGGAGATCGTGTGAACACATAAGTCTCACAATCCATTGCTTGAGCAATTTGTAATACGATATGTGCAGAAGCACCAAACCCAAACAAACCAAGGCGCTGTCCAGGTTGAATGTCACTCAATTTATAAGATCGATATCCAATGATTCCGGCACATAAGAGTGGTGCAGCATGTAGATCAGAATAAAATGAAGGAATTTGATAGGCGTAAGCTTCGTTAACTGTGATATATTCTGCAAATCCTCCATCTGCAGTGCATCCTGTAAAAATTGCACTATTACATAGATTTTCCTTTCCAGTTTTACAGTATTTGCAATTAGAACAGCTAGAATTAAGCCATGCCACGCCAACACGACTTCCTATTGTATGCATTGTAACTTTGGAACCTATATCTTTCACTATTCCAATAATTTCATGTCCTGGAATTCTGGGGTAGGTTGTCATTGGTAAATCTCCTTCGACCACGTGTAAATCTGTATGACAAACACCGCAAGTTCTGATTTTTATTAAAATATCTTTAGGACCAATGATGGGTATTGGTATTTCTGTTTGTTTTAGCGGATGACTCTCAATTTTTCGAGGGTTATCGATCTTCATTACTTCCATAAGGTTACACTCGTGAGAAAATTACATTTTATTTATATTAAAAGATTCTTTTTTTTGGTTGTGCAATTATATTGCATAACTTTATAAATTTAGTTTCTATATACTGCATAGAGTGTTAAAAGTGAGAAGATATGATTGTAAAGCAAATTGATCTTCCTGAATTCAACATAATAATTCCGCCAGAAGTGCTTGAATTTTTAAAACAACGAGAAATCGTGCAAATTTATATAGAAGTACGATTGGAAGAAGAACCTTGTATTCAAATTTATACACCTACAGTTCGATTGGAATCAATGAGTTCAAATTATAGCAAAAAATCCAAATCTTCTCAATATCCAGTAAAACAAGAGAAAAATGGTATGAATTTTAATTTTTCTCAAGATTTTGTCCAACGCTTTTCACTTAATTCAACAGTTGAATTTAGGTTAAAAGGATTTTTTCGAAAACGTGTTGATATTGGGAATATTGATCCTATTCTGATAAATGTATGTAAAGTATAATCGTATTTACAATAAATTATCATCTCAAACCAAAAAAAAATTTAAACTACTCACTAAATGCTGTGATTATCATGGCTAAATCAAAATATCAAAAAAATGCTAAAAAAAATCTAAATCGAAATAAAAGTAGGCAAAAACGCCCTGTATACTATGACGAGAATATAAAAACCAAAAAAACACCAGCAATTGCTATTTTTATGCTATTTTTGATAGCTATTGCAGGTGGTGTTGCGATTTTTGGCTCCCTATTGAATAATAGTTCTAGTAATGTCGACCAAGCTGAAGTTAATCCCAATTATACTCAGAATACTCAGAATTCAATAATAGATAATTCTGATACTTCAGGTTATAAGACTCCCATCACCATTACTACTATATCTGGTGAAAAATTGGTATTATCAAATTATGCGGGAAAAGTCGTGGTGTTATATTTTCATTTCTTGCAGTGTAGTGCATGTAAATATCATTCTCCTGCTTTACAGGCCGCTACCAGTGCTTTAGGTAGTGATAAAGTAATCGTAATTGCGATATCTGTATCTGCTGCTGATACATCAGAGTTATTAAATGAATGGGCGACTTCAAATGGATATAATTTTAAATTAGCAAAAGATACAGATTATTCTTTATCCTCATATTTTGGTGCTCAGTATACACCCCATACTGTCTATTTCGGTCCTGATGGTGATTCTTCTACTCGTCATACAGGTGTACAATCAGAAGCTGATATTACTGCAACAATTGAATCTCTATTATCTTAAAATTTATTCTATAGTAAAAGAGATTGTTATTTTTTTACTTATTTACTGAAAATCACAAAATTTGAAATAATTTAAAAGAATCGATTAAATATGGCAACAATTACATTATTTGCAACTTCTCTGGGTGCTGGAATTGTTTCATTTATTTCTCCATGTAGTTTAGCATTAATTCCTGCCTTTCTTTCTTATATAATAACAACTGCAAAAAATCGTCGTGAAAGCTTCTTTATGAGTGTACTATATGCAATTGGATTTTCTGTTACATTTGCTGTTATTGGAGTAATATTTTTAGCAGGTGTTATGAGCTTAAAGAATAGAGTAATGTTAAATATAATGGCTGGGAGTATCACCATTATTTTAGCTATTTATGTATTTTTTAATAAGGAAATTCAAAAGTTTTTCCGAAAACTTAAAAAAACTCATTTATATGAAAATGCAGATACTTTGAATAAGAATGAGCAAAATGTTCAAAAAATATCCATAAAACAAGAAGAAACACTAGAACAATTAGATTTCAATAGTGAAATAGGAAAATCAGGGGCAAATGAAAAATCAGGGGCAAATGAAAAATTAGAGACAGTTGAATATTCTAAATATGGGGGTGCCTTTATTCTTGGTTTCTCTACAGGATCTTCCTGGATTGCATGTGTTACTCCTGTTTTTACGACTATTTTAGCTATTGGTTCTGTTCAAGGAGATTATGCCACTGCCCTCTATCTCATGATCACATATGGAATTGGAATAATGGTTCCATTTATTATAATCGGTACCATTGTAGGGACACTAAATTCTAGATTATTGGCCAAAGTTATACATATCGGATCGATCATAGAGCGCTTGTTTGCTATTCTTCTCTTATGGATTGGAATTGAGATGCTCCTAAGTGCTTTCAATCTTCCTGGAATTTTAAGTGCATTTTAATAAGTTTTTTTTTTGTTTTTCTAGTTTTTCCTTTTTCGACAAATTCGTAATGGTTAAATTCTTAAAAAATGAAGGTTAATTTGAGGCGAACGTGATTGAGTATTAGAGGGAAGCAGCAAAAACAGTTATATGTATGTATTCACTGTAAACAAGGGTTTTTTTATTCTGAAGTTGAAGGAAAGAGTAAGATCTGTCGAAATTGCTTGCAAACAACTCTCAAACTTCAAAAAAGGCGTACTATTTTAGTCTGTCCGACATGTCATCGCTACTATGATAGTTCAGATATTATCAATTTAGATATTCCACGAGAAAAACGCCCCGTTTTTGAACTTGGAAAATTATTGTGTAGTAAAGATAAAACACCACTATTAATTCGCGAGTTAAAGGAAGATATTCAACAATTGAATCAACAAATATATGGTAAGTTTAAGCATGAAAAAGAATCTGAGATTTCAGCTGAAAGACAATTTCTTGAAAAATTGAAACAATTGCGATCAGAAGAAGATGTAGAAAGAGATAAAGAATCAGTGAAATCTGTTGCTCCTATAGAAGAAAGTAAGCCGGCACCATCTGAATATTTTTCCCGAAAATCAACTTGGCCAAGTGGTGAAAAATTTAATACGCCTCATGCAGATGAATTTTGGAAGTACTATTTTATTGATCGGCAAATTTATGACCCTTCAAATTATCTTGGAGATGAGAAAAAAGTCCTTAAAATTAAGGGTTTATTGGATGAAATTAACCTCTATTTGCTCAATCCAGATAAATTGAATCCTGGGCTTCCTGTTATTGATCATCTTGAAAATGGAAAGATCTTTTATGTTGGAGATACTCATGGTTCGATATTTGATCTTGATCAGTGCATTAAATTTTTCGTAAGTGAAATCGAACAGTCTTTAAAGGAAGGTTATCATGTTTTAATTGTTTTCTTAGGAGATTATGTAGATCGGCATGAGATGGATATCCATAATTTACTCTATATTTTTAGTTTTGCACTCCAATTTCCTCAAAATGTCCGTTTATTACGTGGAAATCATGAGGAAGTAACAATTAACATGCAGTATGGATTTTGGAGCAATATTAATCGGTATCTTCCTAATTCTTATTTGTTTAATGATTTCGAATATACATTTATTAATCTACCTTTGATTCACGTTGTTAAAACTCCTGAAAAGGCAGTATTGGCTTTACATGGCGGAATTCCCTTTTATCCCAAAGAATATGAGATTATTCCTAAAATACCACGAATTGTGGATGGAACTGTTTTATTAAAACCTTCATTTTCAACAGTAGAAGAAATGGATATTCTTTCTAGACAAATTCTTTGGGGTGATCCTGAAGAAGAACTACCACCTAATGTTTATTATCTGCCAAGTCGGCGAGGAATAGGATATAGTTTTGGAAACGAGATTTTTATGAAATTTCTTAAGATTAATAATATTGATAGGGTAGTACGATCTCATGAAGTCTTTATTGATGGACATAAAGAATATTTTGATGATAAAATGTTCAGTATATTTTCCAGTTCGAGTTATGGAAAGCGTGATATTGATGCAAAAATCTTAGAAATTGATTTAAGAAGACCATGGGTACAGAATTGGAAACTTTATACCATTTTAACTGATTTATAAGATAATTATAGCGGTATAAATGAAAATTTTTAAAAATTAATTCTTTTTTCTCTTCTTATGGGTTCAACACGCGATAGATCTTTCCAAAAAACAGGTGAGGTAGGAAGATGTTCTGGTTCAGAGCGACTAGATCCAACTCAATTTTCAGAACGAGATATAGATAACCAAAAAAGCGCACAACATTGGTTAGATGATCAAATCCATCAACCAAGCTTTAGAAAAGAGATGGAAGATTTATTTAATCAATGGGAACTTATTCTAAAACCTGAATCCTTCTCAACTTATCATATACATATGGTCAGTCAATCCCATATTGATATGGCATGGTTGTGGAGATTCGAGCAAACTCGACAAAAAGGAATTAAAACTCTAGAAAAAGTTATTTTTCATGCTGAAAAATTCCCAGATCAATTTAAATTTGCAATATCCAGTCCTCAATTATTACAGTGGGTAAAAGAAGATGATCCTGAATTGTTTATCAAAATTAAAGCACTACAAAAAAAAGGAATTATAGAATTGGTTGGTGGATCTTGGGTTGAACCTGATTGTATGATGCCAAGTGGTGAGTCTATAGTACGACAGCGTTTTTATGGAATGAAGTTTTTTTGGGAAGAATTTGGGACTTTACCTGAAGTAGAATGGTTTTTAGATTCATTTGGATACAATTGCGGACTACCACAATTATTAGTCAAATCTGGTGCTAAGTATTTTTGGACATCTAAATTAACATGGAATAAACAGACTAAGTTTCCATTTATCTATTTTAATTGGAAATCTCCTGATGGAACTTCCCTTTTAACTGCTAATTTTGGGCAGAATCGTGAAATATTTGATCATTGGAAGAATTTTCAATCTGGACGTTATGCTTTATCTGAAGAAGCACCAAAATTATGGGATTATTCAAAAGATTATTCAAATTTCCAAAATTTTATTAACTCATCTACTTCTATTGTTCCAGTAGGCTTATTTTGGGGTGCTGGAGACGGTGGACATGGACCCAGTCATTGGGAAGTTGCCCAAATGCAAGTTTTGTCTCAAATTGCTCAAGAACGTGGAATTCAGTGGAAATGGTCTGAAGTTCAATCCTTTTTCTCAGAACTTAAGCAATACCAATCAAAATTAGCGATATGGCAAGATGAACTTTATTTAGAAACTCATCGGGGTACTTTTACAGTACACAGTGAAGTAAAGCGCCAAAATCGACGATTAGTAAATTTAACCCTTGATATTGAAAAACTTGCAACATTCGTTACATTATTAAATCCAAAATACGAATTTCCAATTAGTTTATTCGAAAAAATTTGGAAAAAGATATTACTTAATCAATTTCATGATGTATTACCTGGAAGTTGCATTCCAGAAGTATTGGATGATACATTTAAGCATGGCAAGCAATGCGATGATAATTTAAAAGAAATTCTCCATCAGATTGTTCCTTTTTTACCTATAAACATTCCTTTAGAATTTGAATCTTCGAATTTAGTTTTAATTTTTAATCCGCTAAATTGGAGTCGTAAAACTCGAGTTTTCATTCCAAAAGACATTATTTCTGTCCCAAATAAAGCAACAAAAAATGATTCCTCCAGTCTTCCTTATGCTCGTTTATATTACTTTCGTAAAGATCGTCTAGTTTCTTCTATTTGTCAACCAGTTAGTGCTGAATTCGATGATAACATGCATAATAACGGTGAAGGTTGGTGGACAATTATAGAACTTGAAGCTCATGAATTTTTAATTTCTGAATTACGATTTGAATCTGTTCAATCCCCTCCTTTATATATTACATTACATAAATCACCCCGAATTACCAATGGAAAAGTTACTTTAGAGTTTGATCCTACTTTGGGAAGTTTAGTATCTATTAAGGCTCGAAAAATAAATAGGGGTGAAAATTTGATCTACGGAAAAAGAAATTTATTACTGGAAGGTTATCTTGATAAAGGTTCCCATGAATACCCTGCTTGGGATTTGCAAAAAGAATACTGGAAACACCCCTTAAACTTCGATCAATCTCAAAATTTGAAAATTTCCATTTTACACCAAGGTCCGGTTTTCAGCACTCTTAAAATTCAACGCACTCTTGCTAATTCTGAAGTAATTCAAACTGTGAGTTTATTTCATGATGATCCATTAATTTACTGTAGTTGGGGTGCAAATTGGCAACTTCCTGAGACTCTATTGAAAATAGGGCTATATACTAATACTCAAGCTATCCGTGTAACTTCTGATCAAATGTACTGTGCTCTCAGTGCTTCTACTTTGCCTAAAGTTCCAGCTGATATTGCCCGTTTTGAGAAAATTATGCATAGATACGTGGATGTATCAACTCCAGATAACCAATGGGGGATCGCTATAATAAATGAAGCAAAATATGCTTTTGATGTTTCAGCTGGTAGAATTCGTATTTCAATGCATCGCAGCCCTAAGTATCCACGTCCTTCTGCGGAATCTTGGGTTCATTTTGAAAGAAAACAGAGAAAATATGAAGGAAAAGGAAAACCTCCCAAGTATTCTGGGTTAGGCCCAACGAGCTCTCGTTTTGCAATTTTACCACATATATGGGGTTGTTTGGTAAATAATAAGAATGAGGGCTCTTCATATGTGCCAAAAATTGCCGAAGAATTCAATCATCCTCCATTGTTGATTAAAATTAATCCAGATAAAACCAAAAAATCTGAGTCGATTCCAGAAAATATTTCTTTAGGTTTTAATATTCCTTCAGAAATTAATTTAAAAGTTGTAAAACCAGAGCAATGGAATGATGATGGAGGTTTGGTTTTAAGATTTGCTGAACTAACTGGATTTAGCCAAAAAAATTGTATCATACAGTTTCCACAGCATATTGGGTTTAAAGTTGATCGAATCATTGAAGTTGATCTGCTAGAAAGGCCGATAGAAGAGTCATCGATAAAATGGGATTCATCTTCGATGATAATCACCGCAGATTTTACCCCTTTTGAGATAAAAACGCTGAAAGTTGTTCTAAATACTAAATAACACTTATTAATATTGTTCCTTATTGTGAAATTTTTTATAAATTTTATTTGTTAAAAAAAAATTCATGAAGTGGTTAATCTTTGTATCTAATTTACATTATTAAATTAAGTAACGGTTCAATGTAGTTATCTAAAAACATCATAATTACAAAACCTGCAATTATTCCAAATGTAACTTGTCGAGAATGCTTCTTTCCATGCATTTCAGGAATTATTTCATCTGTCACTACAAAAATCATTGATCCAGCAGCAAAAGCCATTCCAAATCCCAAAAAAAACTTTGCAATATTGACAATTGCCGCGCCAACAAAAGCTCCAATTGGTTCAACTAACCCTGTAAAAGTTGCAATCCAAAATGCCTTTCGAGGCGAATATCCCTCACGTAATAAAGGCATTGCCACTCCTGTTCCTTCTGGTATGTTTTGTAAACCAATTGCAATGGCGACAATTAACCCAGAGGTGATTTTTTCTGAATCTCCTGATCCAAAGCTAACACCAACTGATAATCCTTCTGGAAAATTATGGATAGTAATGGCAATTATAAATAACCAAGTCGCTGCCAACCGTTTTGAGATCTTACCTTCATGTCCTTGAACGAAATGCTCATGCGGTGCCCAACGATCAATAAGATCGATAAATATTGCTCCTACAATAATTCCTAATACTACAATCATTACAACCCATAAATTTTGTAAACTTGGAGGAAGAGATGCTGGTGCCCCTCCATCTTCTGCAGAAAGAGATAAAGCAGGGACTAATAAGCTGAAAGCAGAGGCTGCTAACATAACTCCAGCTGCAAAGCCCAAAAGTATATCCAATGTCTTTTCTGATATCTCTTTCTTAGAAAAAACAGGGATTGCACCAATACTGGTTGCAAGACCCGCACCAAGTGAAGCTACACTTCCATAAAATACGATCATCCAATTCATAAATTAAATTACGAAATAGGCTTTATGAATACTCTTCTTTTATGTGAAAAATTCAGAAAGTATAATTAGAAATTCAGAACACAATGTTATTAAGAATCAACAACAATGTGATCAATGTTGGAGTAATCAAAAATGAGTGAGTGTAATCAATGCGGTGTGACTATTGAAGACGAAAACGCTCGATTCTGTCGTGCTTGTGGTGCAGAAATTCGCCCAGCCGAAGTAATATTCGCCTCATCCTTAGATGAAGATGCATCTACCATTCAAAAAATGGTTAATAATTTAAAAAATACATATTATGAAATTTATTACAAAATTAATGCATTATTCTTTGAAAAAACATCAAATCTATTTCATAAACGAATGTATTTGGAAAATAATCTTAAAATTCTTAAGAAAGCTGATTTTGATGATCCTTCTGAAAGATTGGATGAAATTAATGACAATCTTAAATTAGTTGCTCAAAATATTCGAAAAGAAACTGAAAATTTACAAACTAATTTTCTAAATGCGTCAAGGTTATATGATGAAGGAGAATTTATTCCAGCAAAGATCGCATTTCATGACCTTCATAATACTACACAAAAATTAGGATTTTATTCTTGGTTGAATGAAATTATAAGAAATCAGCATCAGATACAAGATAATATTAAATGTTTGCATGCACTTGAGCGAATTTTAGTTCCAGCAGAAACACCTGATATTGCACCTGAAGAACTCAAATCTCAACTAAGTTATTTATATTACAAAACTCTACAACTGGAGAATTTCATTAAAAATCGAAATGAATCTGTTAAAAATCCTTTAAAGATTCATAAAACTGTTATAGATCAACTAGATCGTCAAAAAACTCATCTAATAAGTCAAATTGAGAGTAATTTTAAAAAACTTCCTGAATTTAATTTTGGAAATAAATTAAATTATTTCTTCAAAACTACCATCCAAAATATAAAAATCACTTTACAATTGATTAAATTTGATAGATTACTAAAAATCGGACAAGATTATAGTAATCTTCCTAGAGCATTAAAAAGCTTGCAAGATGCACAAAAATTATCAGAAAATCCTGATATTTTGATTTATTCTGATAAAAAATTAGAAATGGAATTAATAATCACGCAAATTATGAATATGATTGCTGATTTCACAAAAGAAAAAGATCAAGCTGTAAATCAAGCTTTAGAAATGGCTTTCGATTTTGAATTCGATAAAGCTATACAAATTTTGAATGAAAAAGAGCAATATCTAACTCAATATTCAATGGAAGGATTAATAAAAGAACTTCAAATACAGCAAAATATATGTAAATTTAATAAGGAAATTAATATCGAATTAGAGCAAATTAACTCTGTTTATGAAAATGGCGATTATTTAGAAGCTTTTCAATTAATGGAGACAACTAAAAAGAAATTAGATGAAATTGATGAAAACTTAGAAATATTAGAAAATATACAAACAAAAATTAAAGATTATGAAAGCAAAATATTGAAAAGTAGAAATGAAGGTGAATCTTTATTAAATCAAGAATTGGATAAAATTTGGAAATTTCTTGCTGAAGATCTTGATTTTGAGAAAGCGCGTAATGCAATAAATGATCAACTTACGATAGTTAATAAACAAAAATATCACTCTACTCAAAAAAGAATTGAAGATTTACTAGAAAATTTGGAATTAAATTACGAAGCATATAAAGATTATAATGAAATTGTTAACCTTCATCAACAAAAACAATTGAAGATCGCTCAAGAAAAATTAAGCAATTTAAAGAAAAAGATCGAAAAGAATGCAAATAATTACATAAATAAGCTTCAACAACTTATTTCATCACTAGAAAAGGAATTAAATATCTCAATTGAAGAAGAAGCCAAAATAATTCAACAAGATATTAATAAAGCCCAAAGTTTACTTGTAAATCAACTAGAATTTTTCCAAGCAACAGAAATTCTATCTAATTGTAAAAATAAAGCGATGAATGCAGGATTAGAGAAATTTCTAAAAATTATTGATGATTTGGCTCAAAGAATTGTCGATAATCAACGAATTCAAACAGAGCAAGTTAGTTATGAGTCAAAGATTCAAGAAGGATTTCTTCAACAAGCTAAAGATGGACTAACTTCCCTTTTACAAACTGTAACTCATAATCAAGAGAAATATGAGCCTCTTCTAATAAAACAACTACAAAAAGTAATCGAGAAATTAGATAAGAAAATCAAAGAAGAAGAAAATGAAATTGAAACAAAAATTGATGAATTCCATGAAAAAATGGATGAATCTCTAGATTTTACTCCTGCTGAAACATTGCTTAACGAAATTGATCGA
This sequence comes from Candidatus Harpocratesius sp., assembly GCF_054039255.1. NCBI lineage: Archaea > Promethearchaeati > Promethearchaeota > Promethearchaeia > Promethearchaeales > Promethearchaeaceae > Candidatus Harpocratesius > Candidatus Harpocratesius sp. The sequence goes on along the minus strand of NZ_JBPLBG010000071.1, from coordinate 265,296 downwards.
CAAATTCAAACATCTGGGTTAGAGAAATTTAATAAAGTTCTTTCTGAATTACGTCAAAAGATAGAACATAATCGGTCGAAATTAGCAGAATATGAAGAATTACAAAAGGTATTTGAAGAGGGAGATATTCATCAAGCAGAACATCAAGCTAAAAATCTTTTAAATTCAATTGAAAAAGAATTAAAAAAATCGCCACGATTTTATAGTGTTGCGCTTAAAGATGCAGTATCCTTATTATATTCTGAAATTCAAACTGCATTAAAGGATGGAAAGGAAAAACTTACTGCAGATTTTCAAGAAGTTCAAAAACGAGTTCATACTGCATTAGATTTCATAGAAATATTACAATTATTAAAGAATTATCAAATTCGAGCTCAAAGACTAGGAGAAGATGTATTAAAAAATCAAATTGTTGTGTTAGAAAATCAAGTTCTACAAAATTCAGAAATCATCGAGAAACACAATCAACTTGCCCAAAAATATTCAAAGATGGAAGATTTTATTGTTACACTTCGAGAAATAAAAAATCTAGTTAATCAAGTCAAGGATAATATTGCTATTTTTGATCAAATTAAAATTGTAGTTCAGTCATTACAAGATCGGGTTGAAAGTGATAACGAAAAACGTGAAGAACAAATTAGGAATTCTTTACAAAATATCGTTGAAACTGAATTGAATGCCTTGGATTTTACTAAAGCTGCAGAATCTTTAATGAAATTAAAGGAAACTGCACAAAGTTTAGCAATTAACCAATTTAATGCTGAAATCAATCAATATTTGTTAATGTGTCAATCTCATAAGAATTTCAAAATTAGAATTGATAATGCTTTAGTAAAGGAGAAGGCAGGTCAGATTATTGAGGCCCGCAATGTATTAGAAGATATCAAAAGTGATTTAGATCACCACGATAGTCCAGTGTTAGATGCTTTACATAATTATTTGAATGAAAATTATGAGCGGATAAATCGTTTAATTTCAAATGAAATCGAAAAAATAACTAAAGATGTAAAAGGTCGACTGTTTAAATTAATCGAAGGTAAACAAGGTGAGATCGCATATTTTGTTTTAGAAGAACATCTTGATCGTGCTCGTTATTTAGAAGCTTCAGATTTGGTAAAAGAAATAAACGATTTAATGAAACTTTGTACTTTACAATTCGATCCCACTGATAAAAAATACCGAAAGAAAAAGAAAAAGCGCGAAAAGATCGATCTTGAATCACAAATTGAACAAGCTTTAGAAAAAACAACGATGATCGCTACTCCAGAACAATCACAAGTAGTTGAATCGAAAAAAGCAGGTATTCAAACTATTCTAGTTAAATATGACTTTGAAGCTCAAGAAAAAACTCCACATTTTAACACTACTAAAGAATTGCGAGAATATAAACGTAAGCAACGAATTTTAAAACAAGCAAGAATTATTAAACCTCCTAAAATAACAGAAAACTTGAATAATCAAGTACGATCTTCTGTCACTCGAGCCAGATTGCAAGCTTTTGATCGTCAATCTAATAGACCTTTAAAACGAGCTGAGAATAAAAAATGTTTATCTTGTGGCTACATTCAGAAACAGACGCATAATGTTTTCTGTGAATTTTGCGGAAATCCTTTATAATGCCTGAAAATCAGAAAATTAATTGTAAATTCTACTTTTTTCTTTAGTTTTGAATACTCTTAATCTTCATTAAATTATAAATTCTGAAGTAAAAGTGATTATTTTCTAATTGAAAGAGATATTATTCCAGCTGAAATTAGCCGAATTTTGATGAAATTTTCTATTTTTATTCAGAAACAAAAATGTGCTAAAAATATAAATAATTATAAATTAGGAAAAAATTTATAGAAGATAAGTATATCATTTAAAAATTCAATATTATTTTAAATCGGCAAAAATACGTACTAAAATTATAAAAATTCGAATTATCACAATAATGAAATCAAGAAATATATCAATAACTGCCACCATCCAATAACCAGCAGCAATTTTTGAAGGTAATGTCGCACCATCATAAATTGTTATTCCCATGATCCAAATTAAACTTAAAATACTTATGAAAATAAACCATCCTGACATCTGGCTGATAAAAATTGATAAGCTCCATTCCATAATGATTATTATAAAGCCAAAAATCATAAAAGAAATAATATATTTATAACTGAAATTTTTACGGAAAGTATAACCAATAAATAAAGCACCTGCTACAGCAAAAACTCCAATAATTGAAGCTGCAACAAATAAATCCTTTGCTAATGATAATCCAACTTCAAGAGCACCTGAATAAAGAACGAATGAATTTAAAATACCTGTAATAAATGCAGCTGCAAAAAATAACATTCGAGAAATTTCATTTTGTTGGCGTGCAGCTAAGATTATTGTAACTATCCATATAATAAAATAAGCAATACTTAAAGCAATAATTGTTCCAATAGAAGGGATGATTGCTGTGCCTGTAATATAACCTGAGAAAAATAAGGCAGAAAATGCCCAAATTGCTGCTCCAAATAATAAAGTCGGCATAGTTTTACTATAAAAATCATCTCCTATCGGTTCTTCTTCTACATTAACTTCTCCAAAATATTTCATTATAATTCACCTTTTACAATCTAAATCATTATTCTATTAAAGCAATTTTCTTTTAAAAAATCCAATATAATAAATTTTTAGTATTTTTTTTCGCCTATTGCGAAGTTTTAGCATTATAGTATTGCATCAATTGATGTTCTAAAAATTCCTTGTTAACCCAAACAATACCTTTTCGCTGCTCTTCTTCAGGTCCAATTTCTGAAATGCTTGTTTCAGGTAATAATCGCAGAAAACGAGCATTACCTATCTTTTTTCCATCATATGTTGAAGTGCTAAACAAAGAAATTAAACGATTATCCCAAAATAGATGATAACCTTCACTAAATTTTTGATGACCTCTAATAAATAGATCAAAACCATTTAGTTCCATAAAATCTCGAAAAGCTTGCTTGCTAAATCTTGGTCGTCCAGTTTTGGGTGTTGGAGCAACCATTTCTTTTAATTCAGGATCTGGATCTGCCCAAAGAATCGTCTGGGAAAAAATGTCCATATCAAAATGTTCAAGTTGATAGCAATTTAGGTTGGATTCTATCTCATCTATTCGAATTGGTGTATAATTTGAGACATCAAAAGGTATTCCTCCATGAACTACCAAGCCCTGTTTATTACCACTTCGAAATATTAATCCCAAAGGTAATTTGCTGAAAAAATCTGTAATAAGCTTCCATATCAATTCAAAACGTTCACGAGATTGTGCTTTTTCAAATAGATGTTGCGAAAAACCATATCTGGAGCAAACTGACGAATCCTCATGATTTCCACGTAAAATAAATACATTATCTGGAAAAAGGATCCAAAAAGAAAGAATAAAGGCTAAGTTTTGTAAATCATAAGGATTTCGATCTACAATATCTCCAATCCAAATTATTTTGACTTTTGGATTTACTTGAAAAACTTTTATAAAATAATCAATCATTAAATATGTATCATCAAATGAACCATGAGTATCTCCAACAAAATAATACGTATAATCTGGTGTTTGCATGTCTCTTATAAATTTGTGATATTTCTCAGTTGTATATTTATGTTCTAAGAGTTTCTCGGCCATTAGAAATAGATTTTCGTAGTTTTCTAACAAATCAACAGGTTCTGTTTTAAATTTCTCTGAACCAGCAGCAAAATATCGAAAAAACCATTGCCACACATATTGAGGTGGATTCAAGTTTCCAATATAATAAAGTTGATTCCTTAATTCATTTTTGATTTGATTTGTATTTGATTCTGTAATTTTAATCAACCTCTTGAGCATATATTTTAAAGGGAATTCGATATGTTTTTCCATCAGGTGCAACAAATGGAACTTCAATTAACATTTTTCCTAAATTTGCCCTTGATAATTGAATTGAGACATTATCTAAATTCTTTATCGCTACGTTATTATAAATTTGTCGATTTGGAATGGTTAAATTTGAAAGATAGGTTCCCATGGGTGAATAGATATCCCTTATATAAGCAATATCACCATCAATATATAATTGAAATGAAAACTTTCCTTCGTCAGTAGGTAGTAAAGCGTTGTAAATATGTCCATCCATTTCATGCGTTCGACCTACATTTAAAATTTCTTCTCTTCCAATGTTTACAATAGTTTTAGGTGGTATTTCTAAAAATCCTTGATTATAATCGCAATAAAGATAATATTTAATTGTTTTTTGTGAAGATTGTGTTTTTTGTATTAATTTTTCTGCTGCATCAAAAATCCATTGTAATGCATCATAAACTTTAACCATATCTGCCATTCGATCTGCTGGTTCATATTGTGTCATGTATTCGACTAATTTATTGAATTCTTCTGGCAATTGTGGATTAAAATCGCTGGGATGGAGTACAAAATCTTCATTGGTGGCAGCTGCTCCTGCATAATGACCTCCACTAAAAAGATAGAACATAATATGACCTAACATATATATATCTGTTGTTGCAATTGGCTCAAATCCTGCCATGACTTCAGGAGGTGTACCTCTATTTCGGATTCCTGTCGCTTCAGGTGTTGCTGAAACATAATAGGGTTTACGAGGATGATACATTTGATCCATCCCAATTTCTTTAGCCACTCCCCAATCAATTATTATAGGATAATAAGTTCCATCTCCTTGAGTTACAATCATTACATTTTGGACTGTTAAATCTCGGTGAACAATACCTTTTTGATGACAAAAATACATATGACGAGTTATCGGCATTAAAATGTTCTTGATTAAATCTTGTAGTGCAGATAGAGTTAAATGGTCAAGATTAGGGAAATTTTGAATATACCATTTGTCAAGTGGAATTCCATCAATGAATTCTAAAAAAATATAATATTCTGGATTTTGAAATTGTGTTAAATGAAGATTACCTAAATATTTCATAGTTTTTTCAGGAGATTCACTTTGAATTTCTGTGATCTTAGATTCTCGTTTCCAGTATTTTTCACAAAAGTTTTTCCCTGATTCTGGATCATGAAATCGAGTGAAGTAAAATTCTTTTAAAGCTGCAATTCGACCTGTATTCATGTTTTTTACTTTATGAACTGCCCCCATACCTCCAGTTCCAAGTTTTTCGATAATTTGGTATTTTTCGCCATTCAATATTAAAATATCCCCCATTTTAATCCCCGCATGAGTTTTTTCTAATAAAACGCTATCTTGTGTTGTAGAAGATGGAGGAAATGCTTGAATATTTTGAAAAATAGGGTTTTTCTGTGCATTTAAATTAGAATCCTTTGAACTAACCTTTTGAGGTGATGATTCTTCATTTCTTTCTACAATTGGGAAAGGTAAAAATGCACTTTTCTTTATCTTAGGTTTTGGTTGTGCAGCTAATGTTTTTGCCAATTCTAAAGCTTCTTGTGAACTTGAGGCGGCTAATTTCCTTCGTTTAGGGATTTTAGGGGGTAATTTTGCTTCAAATCCTTTAATTGGTGTGCTATCTTTGGATTTTAATGTATTATTTTTTGGTTTTACACTAATTTTTATCGCTTTTAGCTGACCCTTACAATTTGAAGATTGACATGTTAATCTTGAATTGCCGTGTAATTGAATGAAACTATTTTTATTTTGAGTTAAACCACATTTCCGACATCGAAGAATAAATCTACCGCTTATTTTTTCTAAACTAATATTATTGCATTGTTCACATATATGTGTTCCTTGGGTATCTAAGAGATAAATATTTTTACATTGAGGGCACTGAAAGAATTCTTTGGGAGAAATCGACATTTTTTTTTACCGAAATGAGTAATCGCTATTAATAAATGGTTGATTTTGCTTAAAAAATTTATTTCATTAAAAAAATTCTTTTAACTTTAAATTGTATAATATTATTATGGAATTGCATTCTAAAAAAACCGCTTTTATTCGTTATATGACTTCTGGTGATAAACCAATATTTCGAAACGAACAAGATTATCCATTAGAAGATTTAGTTCATCCATTAATATATAATGATCCAACCTCAAATAAAGGTAATTTATTAAAAATTCCTATGGCATATCATTTTCAACGCCAATTTACAGCATTTGTTAAAAGTTTATTGCAAGATTAACAATGGAGTAATTTTTACCTAATAAATAAATCAAAGTAATCATTAATTCTTTTGATATGGAACTAATATTTTTAGGAACAAGCGGAGCCACTCCTACTCAAGAGCGGAATTTGCCATCAGTTGCTCTTAGATTGGATTCTGGACATATTTTACTATTCGATGCAGGTGAAGATGTTCAACGAAGATTTGAAGCTGCAAATTTAAAATTTAATGTTCCCTCAACTATCTTTATATCACATTTACATGGAGATCATGTCATTGGTCTTCCAGGTCTTTTATTTAATTTTCATCTTAATTCCCGCACAAAACCTTTAACAATTGTTGGTCCATTAGGTATTGCTTCTTTTTTATTAATGCATTACCAAATTGTTGGATTAAAGGCTCAGAATTATCCATTAACTGTCATTGAAATTGTTCCTCCAAGAATGAATAATTCCATTTTCAAAAATTCTACAAATAACATTGAAAATCATCAAAAGAATCAAATTTCTCAAAATACTCAGATGATTGTTTATTCTCACTTTTTAACACATGAATATGAACGCAAATTCTTAACTAAAAAAGATAATATTATTTTTTCTACAAAAAAATATCATGTAAAATATCATTGGTTAAATCACTCTGTTCCTACTATGGGTTATAGATTTGAAGAGCATCCACTAAATGGAAAATTTAATCCTGAACAAGCTAAAATTATTGGAGTTCCTGAAGGAAGGTTGTGGAAACGCCTTCAAAATGGTCAATCAATCACATTAAAGGATGGTCGGATAATAAATCCTGTAGAATCAGGTATTGTTACTCCCCCTCGACTTGGAAGGGTTATATGTTATGGTGCTGACACAGCAAAATGTGATTCACTCGTTAAATTAGCTGAAAACGCAGATATTTTCATATGTGAATCCACTTTTGGTAAAGAACTCCAAAATTTAGCTATAGAAAAAAAACATCTTACTGCAGAAATGGCTGCTGAAATTGCTAAAGATGCACGTGTCCAAAAACTAATTTTAACTCATTTTTCTAGTCGTTATAAAGATGTAAATGATTTATTATCTGAAGCCCAGCAAATATTCCCATCAACACAAACAGCTAAAGATCTTTTATCTATAAGTATAAAGGTTAGAAATCAAAAAATGAATTAATAATAATAAAAAGAAATAAAAGTAAAAGGAAATAAAAAAAGGTTTACTATGATGGTTAAAATCCACCAGCAATTTTAGGTAAAATAGTGATTTCGCTTCCTTGTTCAATTACATTATCTAAGCTAACTTTTTTTCCATTAGCTAAAACAACAAAAACTTTACTTTCCAATTTTAAATCTTTCAGCAATTCTCTTACCGTGCGTGTAGTTTGAACGCGGTAAGTCTTAAGTGTTCCAATTGTGTTTATTTCTTGAAGACTCTGCATTGTTTTTCCCTTCTTGAAAATAAAACTTCTTCATTTTAATTGTGAAAAACAACCCATTTAAATGTTATTCATATTATAAATTCGATTTAGTTGGAAAGATCAAGATTATGGAAGAATGGAAGAATTAATTATAGAATTGTTTACAAAAGATAACCTTTTTCAAAAATTAGGTGTTTTTTTAGATAGCATTTGAATAATTTCGAGAGTTCCCGTGATCTTTAAATATGGATGATTCCCACATTTTTGCTGAACAAGAAGCTATTATTAATTATGTTAAGCAAGCTATCTTCAAAATTAATCATTGTTCAACAGAAAAAGAAAAAGAACGAAGATTATATGATTTATTGGCATATCTTATATCTTCTTCTAATGATATTGCTCAGAGGCATGATTTTTATGAAGCCGCTGGCAGATTATATAGTGCCGCTTACTATTTAGAGCAACTTCATCCCTTAAAAGCCCAAGAAATCTATTTTCAAGTAATCAATTATTATCAAGCGTATACAGAACATCTAATTCATAAAAAAAACTTCTCAGAAGCTGCGAATGTAGTTTTAAAAATAGCATCAATATATAAAAAAAAAATTAAAAATGAAAATGAATACTTCGATCAATTAAAAATTGGAATAGAATTGCTGAAAAAGTCATTCAATAATTCTGAAGATTCTCTTGAAAAGTTATCAAAATCAAAATTAAGAGAAATATGTCATAATCATCAAAACTTAGCTTTATTATATGAAAAAATAAAGAACTGGAAATTAATGCTATTTGAAGCAAGAATCGCCCTTAAAATTGCAAAAAAGATACCTGATTATATGGTTGCTGCTAATTCATTCCAAAATATTTCTCGTGGTATAAACTTTTTACAAAATAGAACCAAAGGAATAAATATCCTACTTGAAGCTATCGATTATTTTGCGAAAGAAGCAGAAAATTGCGAAATCAAAAATAAATTCATACCTTTGGCTCAACTTTATCAAATCATAAAGAATTTATATGATCAGATGAATGATATTGAAAAATATGAGTATTTTGCGAGAAAAGAAGCTGGTGTTTATCTTTCATTAGCTAAGCAGGGGATACGAAATCGGATTAAAAATGAGCAAATTGCTTCCTATTACAGAGGTGCTGCTTTATGTTACCAAACTTTGAAAGGGAATTCAATTGATGCTGCCAGCTGTTTCTTTTTAGCTGCGCACTATTCTAAAAAAGCAAAAAAATTCTATGATGCTGCAATAAGTTTTGAAGATGCCGCTAAACTACTTGAGAATTTACTTAAATATCAAAAAGCTTGGGATCTCTATCAACAAGCAAGTTCTTGTGCAATTCGCATAAATGATTATGAATTAGCTATTTTAAATTTAATTAACGCAGAAGCAGTTGGAACAAAAATTAATCAAGATCTTCAATGTTTATATCATAAAATGTATAAATACCTCTTAAAGTATGCAGTAATTCAACATTATAAAGAAAATTATTTTATTTCTGGAACTCTTTTTTTAGAAGCCGCTGAAAGTCTCTCAAAACTTCCTGAGATTTCGATTAATAAAATAAAAGAAATTCTTTATGCTTGTTATTGTGAATATCTTTCTCTTTTTCAAAAAACTGATATTAGATCCTATCCTTCTTCAACAATATATTATATAGGGGTTTTAGTGAATTTTCTAAATCCAGTTTTTTCTTCGATGACAGAAGAAGAGATTAAGTATTTAGAAGATATAAAAAAAAAAACTGTAATACTTAATGAGAAACTTGATAAGAAAAAAAAAAATTATAAAAAAGAAGATATTTCATTAAAAGAAAAAAAACAAAATAATAATTCTTTGAACACTGATGATTATCGAAATATGAATAATGATCAAGAGAAAAATGAAAAATTATTCTTCAAACTTCAATCTTCACAAGAAATATATGAATACCTACTTTCTAATGCTCCTAAAAAATATATTAACTTAATTTCAACTCTTCGTGATTTTTTACATTCAGCTATACCTCTCAGAAAATCTTTTTTTATTAAGAACAGAATTGTTTTTCCTGATCATGGGATTGCTGAAATCCTAAAAATCCATGATTTAATTCTTAAATTTCCAAAATTACTGAACACAAATAATTATATCTCTTCAAATGAAATTTGAATGGAGTTACTATTAATATTATATAAAAAAAAAGAAATTATCGAAGTAAAAAAGGTTATAATAGGAAGATGTTTTTATTTTTTATGTTATGGAAGGAAAATCGCTAATAAATTTAGTAAATCTCCAAGATCCAATTAATAAGCGCCTTTTCAGATTCTTGGATTATATAAATAGGATTTTAAATGCAACGAAAGCGCCTTATGTGCGAGATTTAGTTACTATAGATTATCTTACAACTACTTTACAGATGGATTATAAAACTGCAGAGGAATTTTTAGATTTACTACAGAAATTGAAAATTATTGAATCTGATCAGCATGGTGCGTTTCCAGGATGTTTTTTAACTGTAAAAGGGAAAAAAATACTTGAAGAATTAAGAAATTTCTTTGATAATTTTCAGCCAAATCAAGATATTACAAAATCAAAAACAGAAAAAGTGTTTATTTTAGGAAAAACTCAAGATTCAGAATTACAAAATAACTTTAAGATTGATTTAAAGAAAGGTGATCTAGAGAATTATCCAGAAGATTTAATCTATCGCTTTTTAAAATTCCATTTAGGAGTGATTACAAATGCACAAGTACCCTATTTACGGGATCTTGTATCAGAAGATTTTTTAAAAGACAAAGAAAATTTGAGTTATAAACAAACTTCAGATTTTCTAGCTTTTTTAGTGAAGCAAGGTATATTAGAGTACAATCAATTTGGAGCATTTCCAGGAACAACTGTTACAGAACATGGGCGCGACCTATTTCTAAAATTGAAAATAAAATATCAAATAAATAATCTACATCAATAAAAAATTGTCACATCAATTTACACCGTACATGAGAGTATAAAAGAAAAAAAGTATGAAATGTGAAAAAATTATTTCTTTAGATTTTGATCAGAGCCATGGCTCTTTAGGTGAATCTAAAGCAATTCCATCCATTCCCTTTAATATTGCAATTTCTTTTTTAAGTAATTTATATAAATACATAGCATTTAGGGGTTTATGAACAAATAAATCGCAATTAAGCCATTTTCTTGATTCATAAGTTTGAGCATTAATATATATTCCAAACCGACTATGGGCTCCAGATAATGCAATAAGAAAAATATGATTTAAATTCTTATTATGCTTTACTCGATAGCAAAATTGGAAAGCTTCAGCATAATCAGTATCCATATTAATCACAATTATCTGAACGCTTTGTGACCCTAAAACATGATAAGCCTCTTCAAATGTTTTTACATGGTAAAGCGAAAATCCCTTTTCTTCAAAAACATCTGTAAATCTATTGATGGAGGGTGAATCCTCCATATTAATTAGTAAAATTGTATTGTAACCATATTCCATTTTTTTTTCCTCCTAAATTCATCCATTTTTTTATTGGATCTCTTTTAATGTCTCCTTTCGCTACGTGGATAATAGTGGGTATGTAATAAATGATGGGCTTCATTGCTACCTAAAGTCTTTAAAAAGTTTGCATATAACCGTTGTACTGCTGTATTTTCATGGGATAATCTGATTGTATATTGTTCATCTAGCTTATATAGTGCTTTTGCACGCTTTTTTATTACTTCTAAATCCATTCCTCTTGGTTGACCTCCTCCGTTGATACATCCGCCCGGACAAGCCATAATTTCAATAAAGTGATAATTATTGGGATTACCTGCTCGAATTTCATCACATATAATTCTTGCATTTTTTAAACCACTAGCTGCAACACAGTTGACTGTTAATTCTGGAGTTAATTGAATTTTTGCTTTTTTTATTCCATCGATACCCCGTACTTCAGATATTTCAAGATGTTCCAAATTTTTTTTGTTCACCAACCAATACGCAGTTCTTAAGGCAGCTTCCATTACACCTCCAGAAGCTCCAAAAATTTTTCCTGCTCCTGTACTTTCTCCTAATGGATCATCATATTTTGAATCTGGGAGCGATTGTAAATCTAAGCCAAACTTTTTAATTGCCCTAATCAGTTCACGTGTTGTTAAAACTGCATCAGTATTGGGAAGTCCATCATTAACTAGCTCTGAACGATCAGCTTCGAATTTTTTTGCCATACATGGCATAATTGCTACTTGAAAAATTCGTTTAGGCATGATCTGTTGATTTTTTGCCCAATAACTCTTAATAATTGCTCCCTGCATGCTCATAGGTGATTTACACGTAGACATATATGGGATTAAATCTGCATATTCATGTTCCATAAACTTGATCCAGCCAGGGCTGCAGGTAGAAATTAACGGGAGAGTTTTATTTTCAGTGATTCGTTTTATTAATTCATTTGCTTCTTCTAAAATTGTTAAATCTGCTCCAAAAACTGTATCAAAAACAGCATCAAAACCCATTCGTTTTAAAGCGGTTACTAATTTTCCTGAAACATCTGTACCGATGGGAAATCCAAATTCTTCTCCAATTGTAACCGAAATACTCGGTGCAACTTGAACAGTTACAATGGTGTTTGGATCATCAATTGCTTCTCTGACTTCTGTGCTTACATCTCTTTCCTTTAAAGCACCTGTTGGACACACTCTAACGCATTGTCCGCATAATACACATGAAGATTCATGAATCGTCTTTCCGAATGCGCTTGTAACTATAGATTCAAATCCACGTTTTGTAACATCAATTGCGTGTACTGATTGAACTTCATCACATACTTTTACACAGCGTTGGCATAAAATACATTTGTTTGGTTCACGAACAAGAGCCATACTAGTTTGATCCAAAGGATTTTGTCGTTTTGATCCTAAAAATCTGTGATCTCTTATATTATAAATTTTTGCTAGATCTTGTAATTCACATTCTCCATTTCTTTCACAATATAAACAATCCATTTCATGATTTGCTACTAAAAGTTCAACAATGACTTTCCTTATCGCTTGAATTCTTGGAGTGTTGGTGTGAATTTTCATTCCTTCTTTTACAAATGTACTACATGAAGGAACAGGTCGAGGGAACCCTTCAACTTCAACCACACAAATTCTGCATGATCCTGTGGGAGTTATTTCATCTAAATAGCATAACGTAGGAATATGGATACCATGATTACGTGCTACTTGAAGAATTGTTTGAGTATCTTCCACTTTCATGGGTTCATCGTTCATCCAAATATTAACTGGTTTTGATATAAGTAATTTTGCTGATGTTGCCATTTTTTGAATCCTCCATAATTATTCTAAAAATACTGCGCCGAATTTGCAATTTGATTGGCATAAACCACATTTTACACATTTTTCTTCAATTATATAATGTGCTTGTTTTTTTTCACCCAAAATTGCTTCATTAGGGCAGTTGAGTTTGCAAAGACCGCATCCAATGCATTTTTCTGCATCAATTTTAAATGACAATAATCCAATGCAAGCTTTTGCAGGACAGCGATTTTCATAAAGATGAGCTTCATATTCATTTCTGAAGTATTGTAAAGTAGTTAAAACTGGATTTGGAGCACTAATTCCAAGACCACAAAGAGCTGTGTCTTTAATTACATGGGCTAATTCTTCGAGTGAAATCATATTATTCATTCGATCTACTACTTCTAGATCATTTTTTGGTTTTTGTGTTAATTTTGTCAATGTTTCAAGAAGTCTTCGGGTTCCTTCACGACATGGTATACATTTACCACATGATTCGTCTTGGATGAACTTCATGAAAAAACGAGCAGTATCAACCATACACGTTGAATCATCCATGATTACTAATCCTCCAGACCCCATCATGGCACCTACTTTCTTCAATTGTTCATAATCTATTGGTGTATCAATTAAATGACTTGGAATGCAACCACCTGAAGGTCCACCAATTTGTGCTGCCTTAAATTTATGTCCGTTGGGAATACCACCTCCAATATTTACAATATCTCGAATTGTAATTCCCATTGGAACTTCGACTAATCCAGCACGACATATTTTTCCAGTAAGTGAAAATACTTTAGTTCCACGAGAACGATTAATACCCCATTTTGCAAATTTTTTCGGACCATAATTTAAAATCTTCGCAATTTGGGCAATAGTTTCAACATTATTAATGTTGGTTGGTCGTCCCCATAATCCAACTGTAGCAGGATAAGGAGGTTTAATACGGGGCATTCCTCTTTTTCCTTCAATTGACTCCATTAATGCTGTTTCTTCACCACAAACAAAAGCGCCAGCCCCTTTTTTGATTTCAATATCAAAATTAAAATTTGATTTTAGAATATTTTTACCTAAAAGACCATGTTTTCGACTTTGTTCAATTGCATTAGTTAGTTGTTGGATGGCTATTGGGTACTCTGCACGACAGTATATTATTCCTTTGGTTGCACCAATAGCATATCCCATGATAAGCATACCTTCAATAATTGAAAATGGATCTGATTCTAATACTGCGCGATCCATGAACGCTCCTGGATCTCCTTCATCTGCATTACAAATAACATATTTTTGACCATCTGAACTAATTGCATTTCGACAATATTGCCATTTTTCTCCAGTCGGAAATCCTCCACCTCCACGACCGCGAAGACCGCTGGATTTAATATCATCAATAACTTTTTGGGGGTTTCCTTGTTCTAATACATTTGCAAAAGCACTAAAACCTTGTTCATATGCAATATATTCTTCAATTGAACGAGGATTAAGTACTCCGCAATGCGAAAGAACGAATTTTTGCTGGTTTTTGAAAAATTCATAAGCAGATATAGGAAGAATATCAGAAAAATCTTCATCACTAGAATTTTCTTCAACAGGATATTTTCCCAAAACCCAATCTTTGATAATTTCTCCTTTTTGTAGTGTTTTTTGTATTATTTCCACTACTTTATCCTTTGTGATTTTTTTATATGCGATACGAACCTTTTTTGGTAATTTTATATCAACAATTGGCTCAAGATAGCATGAACCTATACAACCAACTGGAATAATTTCTGCATCAATTTTATACTTCTGTAATTCTGCTCGAAATGTAGTATAGGTTGATTGTGCTCCTGAGGCAAGACCGCATGTTCCCATTCCAATGAAAATTAAGGGTTTGGAATTTTGAATATGTTTTGCAGCGCGATATTGTTCTTTAGTTAAAGTTATGGGCGATCTGTCAATATGTATTTTTGTAGATTTAATTTTGGGGGATATCTTTGATTTTTTTATTGAATTTGTTTTACTCATAAAATTCTCCTCCGAATTTACTTTTTTCTTTGTTTCTTATTCTCCTTATTTGTATTTACGCAAGATCTTTTTAATTTCTCCAGCAGTTAAATTGCCGTAAAAATCAGAATCGATGTTCACAACCGGGCTTAATGCACAAGCACCTAGACATGCAACTAAATTTAATGTAAAGCGACCATCTTTAGTGGTTTCTCCTGCTTTACACTTTAATTCCTGCTCAAACACTGGAATTAACTTTTCTGATCCTTTTACATGACAAGCTGTTCCAGTACATAGATTAATAACATGTCGCCCAGGGGGATGTAAGCGAAATTGTGCATAAAATGTGGCTACTCCGTAGATTTTTGAACTGGGAATGTTTAGATATTCCGAAATTTCATAGACAGATTCTTCAGAAATATATCCATATTCTGCTTGCACAGCTTGAAGTATAGGAATAAGTTCTGAAGAATTTCCTTGGGTAAAATGGGATAAAATGTCAGATATTTTTGTAGGCATTTTGTATTTATCCTCCTAAATTTTCTAAATTGTTAAAATAAAAAATAATTGTCAGAAAAAGAATATAATCTGAAGGAAATCGGAAATTTCATATATGAAATGAATTCATTTTCTAAGAAATCTAATTTTTTTATCCTTATCAATGATGGTAAATCGACATTACTATGTCGCAGATAGATCATTTTTTCGCAAAATGAAAAATAAAGTATCAAAAATCTAAATTTCATTTTTTATATAAATTAAAAAATCTTCAAAATTTAATTAAATCCTCGGCTTTCAAGTGAAATTGAGAGATTTATTGCAAAATCCATAATCTTTAACAGAGCTGGAATTGCAATTGGTCCAGGTTTGAATAGATTAATTTTGTATCCTCTGGATTTTTGAATAATAATTATTTTCTGAATTTCTTGAGTCAAAAGGGGCAACCAGCTAATTGCGATTAAAATAGCAAAAATAAATTTTGCTGGAATTCTCACCTTGCGCAATTCGGTGATTAATTCAATAGGTGGGGTTGCATGTGTGAAAAGAAATGATGCTATGATCATTATTAAGATAGTTACTGCGAAATTTCCAAATAGTATAAGAGCTGATTTCCAATCTTTGGTTGCAAAATAAAAAATAAGAAAAATACTCAGGAAATTTAACATCAAGAGTTTAAAAAATCCTTTCATTATTCTCCAAGGTAATTTAACTAAAACAGCACATATACATTCGATTAAAAGGATTATCCATTTTAAATTTATAAAACTAGAAGAAAATGCCAACAAATTAAAACCAATAAAAATACTTAATTTAATTAGTGGATGAATGTGATATTTAAATGGGTGACTCTGAATGTCTTCATTACTTAATTTTAAATTGGATGTTTTCATTATCTGGTCAGGTTGCATAATTCCACATCCAAAGTGATCGTTTTCTCATTAATTCACTTTTTAATCTACGGGAAATTTGATGATCTTTAATATACAAGATTTCTTCACACATTTGTCCAATTAACCAAGGATCATTACTCGCAATTAAAATCGTCATATTCATTTCTAAATTCAACCGAGTTAGCCAACGCATAAGTGCAATCTTATTTTGATAATCTAGATGAATAGATGGTTCATCTAATATCAAAATTTTCGGTTGTAAAGCGATTATTGACGCCAATATAACTCGTTGTTTTTGACCTGCTGACAAATTCATGGGAATTCTGTCTTTTAGATCGATAATATTCAAATTTTGTAAGGCATCTAAGGCTAATTTAGGATTCATTTTTAGATTAAGAAGTCCGAATTTTACTTCATCTAAAACAGTATTACTGAATAATTGAGCATTTAAATCTTGAAAAACCATACCAGTTGTTTGGGCTAAAGAGGCTAATTTTGTTTTATGTACAAGGTGTCCATCAACAATAATTTCTCCTGAATATCTACTTCCTTTAATGGCATGAGGGATAATTCCTTTTATTAAGTAAGCTAAAGTAGTCTTTCCAGAGCCTGAATTACCTGCAATACCCAGTATCTCTCCTTTGTTAATTGTAAAATTAAGATTTTCATAGAGAATTCTCGATTTTTCATAAGAAAAGGAAACATTATGAAATTCTATAATTGGAGAAGGAGAATCATTTATCTCATGTTTCATGTTGTATGTCACCTATTATTCTTTATCTATAAAAAAAAGGATAGTCTATTGATAAAAAAGGAACAATCTTCAATTATTATCTCCTCTTAATTAATAATAATCAGTCAAAATATTTTACTATGAAAGTTATTACATTTGAGAAAAGCGCGCATAAATTGCTGTTTTTTTAACACTTAAAAATAATCCCCATGAAATATAACACATAATTATTGTAGGTAAACTTGATGTGATTCCACAAACAAGGGAAAATTTAACCAAATTCCAAGAAATCTCCATGACTGGAATTGAAACAAAACTACTGATATTCCAAAACGCATTAAATAAATTACTAAAACCCATTACATAAGGAAATTGGAAAAGGGTCCAAATAGTAAAAGTAGATAGCCACCAAATAGTACTACCTAAAATGCCAACTATAATTGGGCGAATAATCTGAATTTTAATAAGATATACTGCATCTAAAATAATACCAATAATTATTCCCACAACGATTTTATAAATTCCTGGAACTGAACCAAAAAAAGTTGTAGGTGCCGCAATGGTGCCAAAAATTATCATATAAAGAGTTAATGATCCAAAACGATCATCTATTAGATATTTGGTGAGTGAAATAAATAAAAAATTAATTGGAAGCATAATAAGAACTCCAGCAATTATATGTGAAAAAAGCAGTATGAATGAAGGACTTAATAATAAATCAATTCCAACGTTTGTTGCACTCATCAATGCAATGAAAATAACATTAACCAAACTTAATGATTTTTTAACATCTTGATGTGATTCTTGTTTTAAAAGCAGAGAAGATCGGTTTTTTTCAGTCATTATAATCATTGTTAGAATAACTTCAATATTATCTAAATGCTTGTAAAATGATAATTACATATTTGATTTTCACCACTTGAAGATCAAAGTTGATCGTTTGATTGTCATTTTTCGATCTTTTTTATTGGATAATATGAATTAAAATTAAAAGATGAGGATAATCAGAAAATAGTAAAAAAAAGGATGTAGAATAGATAAAGAAATTGTATGGAAATTATCGTCGTTTCCCTGCTTTATGGATTGCCATTCCGTGAGTATCTTCAACCGCTTCTAAAACTATCTCGCTTAATGTAGGATGAGAATGAATAACACTAGCAAGTTGATGAGTGGTCAATCCTAAACGCATTGCAACAGAAATCTCTGAAATTAATTCAGGGGCGGCTTCTCCTATACATGATGCTCCAACAATTAAATCTGTATGTGCGTCAACAATGACCATCATGAATCCATTTTCTTCTGCCATACATTTTGCTTTTCCAGAACTGGCATATGAAAAGCGACCAACTAAAATATCACCATATTTCTCTTTTGCTTCTTTTTGTCGTAATCCAACAGAACCAATATTCGGGTGTGTAAATGTTGTGGCTGGTACAGTGTTGAAATCTGCTTTTTGAGGGTAAACGCCCTTAAAACCTCCGATACTACTCAATGCATTTAAAACTGCGATATCTCCTTGATAGGATGCAAAATGTGCTAACATTAATATTCCTGTACAATCTCCAATCGCATATATTCCAGGAAAACTGGTTTCCATTGTTTCATGATTAATTGGGATTGAACCTCGTTGAAGTTTTATTTGGAATTTCTCCAATCCTAATCCATCGGTGTATTTTTGTCTCCCAATGCTAACCAAACACATCTCGGCTTCTATAACTTGTTTTTCTGCTTGTTCTATTTGATCTCGTGGGATTTTTGCATCACAAACTACTGCTTGAACACCATTTTCTGTAGGTTTAACAGAAAGGACATTTTTTGATTCGTGAATATTAATTCCAAGATATTTTAATTTCTTTTTTAGAGTTTTTACAACTAACTTTTCTTCATTGGCTAGTATTGTAGGAAGATATTCTAAAATAGTCACTTTTGTACCAAATTCGGCAAAGATATTGGCGAATTCACAACCAATAACTCCCCCTCCGATAATAATAAGTGTTTTTGGTAATGTTTTAAAATCTGAACGGAGAATGTCATCAGAATCAAGAATTTTTTTATGATCAATATTAAAAGCGGGTATGGCTGCTGGTTTAGAACCTGTTGCAATAATGATTCGCTTGGCTTTAATTTGTACATCTGAACCATCATCCTGCCGAATATTAACTGTAATGTTTGTGTAAATGTTACCCTCTACTAAAGAACCGAACCCTTTAAAGACTTGAACTTTTTTAACTTTACATAGTTGAGCAATACCATCAGTCAATTCCTTTACTACTTGATTTTTTCGCTCAACTGCAGTTGCAAAATCATACTCAATTGGACCTTTAACATGTATACCAAGAAGATTAGCCTTTTCTTTTAAATCAGCAATCATTTTTGCAGATGAATAGAGGGCTTTTGTTGGAATGCAGCCCCAATTGCTACATGTCCCTCCCAGTCGGGTCTCCTTCTCAATAAGTGCAACTTTGGCACCATAAGAAGCTGCTCGAAGTGCTGCATGGTATCCTCCTGGTCCAGAGCCAATTATCGCAAGATCATAAATATCTTCAACACTCATAAATACGTCAAAACGGAATTAAACAAAAATCTTACGAAAAAAGTTCAAAAGGATCGTTTCTTAGCTCATTCTGCAGTGAATTTTATGGTGATTTGTAATTTTTCTACAATAAATCAAGTTTTCATGTCGAAAATTGAATAATTGATCATAAATTTTCGTCACAAGTATATAGTTGTTTTTAATATAGATAATTTATTTAAAAATTAAAAGTAATATTAAAATAAAAATGATGTCTGTAATCTCAGATGAGAAATTACTCGTTAATTCAAAAAAAAAAAAAGCATCAAGGCTAATTTCGATTGATTTTTTACGCGGTTTATCAATGCTTTGCTTGATTTTTTTCCATTCTTTCGAAAAAACAATTTCAACCGATTTTTATGATCAATTCTTTCAATTACCCACAATTCAATTTGTTTTGTTAGGATTATTTTTTTATTTTGCAACATGGAGAAGTGTTTTTCTTATAATATCTGCTATTGTATTGATGTATACTTGGCAGAAATCTCGCCAAAATGGGGTTCCTTCTTATAAATTATATTTTCATGCAATTATTTGGTCTTTTTTACTTTTTGGACAAGGCATAATGATTCAAATCTTTTGGAATCCTTATACTGGGCTTTATCAATGGATAAATACAGGTGAAGCAAATGTCTCTAGATGGATGAGGGGAATACAATGGTCAGATGCAGTGGAAACAATAGCAATTGGAATTTTTTTAACTGCAAATATTCAATTTCTATTGGATCTTGTTCTAAAACCTTTGAAAAATAAGAATCGTTCTACTTCAGGAATCCAAATTGCTGTTTATATCACATTTTTCTTTATTACATTATTCTCAACAAAATATCTCGGAAATTGGGCTCTTAAAACTTATGGTTTGGGTATTAATCAAATTCAAAGTGCTCCAGCTAATTCATTTAGCGATAGTATGAGATATTTAGGATTAGCATTGCTAGTTGGTTATCAAGAACCTATTTTTCCTTATTTTACCGCAACTTGTATTGGAAATGTTATTGGAATCATGCTTACTGTTCCGATTTTTAACCGAAAAAGGTTTTTATTACAAGGTTTTACACTAAGTTTTATTTTATTAATTGCTGGATTTAGTTGGTGGATTTTTCATGATAAATTGTTTTTTGGAGGTATGTTTATGATTCCACCAGATTGGTTATTGCTGGTAAATACAGGCATTCAATTAGCCGTTATTTTAATCTTTTTATGGGTTTTTGATTTAAATACAGATCATAAAATTAAAGAAAAACATCGTGATCGTACTAAGATAATTAGGAGTGCAGGTGTGATTTCATTAACAATATTTTCTCTACAAGCACTAGATTATATACCTCGATGGATCCTAAGCAAGATATTTCATGAAGACTTCTTAGGATTTGGAAAACTTTCCTTGGGGTACGCTATCCTTTGTGGATTTGCTGCTTTAATATTTTGGATTGGATTAATTATCTTCTGGAGAAAGATTTATTTTATTGGATCTTTTGATTGGCTTTTTGCCTTAATTAGAAGAAAGATTAAAAATAGTTCAATATCATGGAAAGATCCTCTATTATCTCATGATATTATTTATCAACCAGATTTTGCATTTAAATATTAGAAAAAACAGAAACCACTTTAATTTTTTCGGGGATCTCCAATAATTAGGATTTTATTTCCATCTATATCCCAGCAGTCAAACATTGAAACCATTTTGGGAATATCCCTAATTTCAGTAGTGCGAACTTTTTTTTGAATTAAATATTCTCTAGTTGCCTCTAGATTATTCACATTAAATGTTAATGTAGTAGATCCATGAATAATTTCTCCTTCTTTTTTAAGATCTAACCCAATTCGAACTCCCTTAACGGGAAGTTTTAGTTCGCACCATCCTATTTCATCTCCCCCATCCCAAGCAATAGAAAAGCCAAAAACATTGGTGTAGAATTTTTTTGCTTTTTCTATATTTTTAACTTCAATAGAAATATATAATGATGCATCTGCTTCAGTATTTAAAGAAAATGAATGATTTTGATTCATAAGATAGGAAGAAATCAAATGTTAAAAAATCTATGTTATAAAGAAATATACTCTTATTATTTGAAAATTTATTTCTTTATAAATACCATTTTAGCACAATCTCTTCAGTGTTTTTTCTTGTACTTATTCCCTTCTCTGCTGGATAGCCAAATGCTATAAGACCCATGAATTCATTCTTATCTTCATTAATTTTTAATAGATTTTGAACATCTTCTTTCTGATTGTAAATCTCACCAATCCAAACGCTACCTAGTCCATGAGCGTGAATTGTGAGAAGTAATGATTGGAAAAATGCCCCAATACTCTGAACATTTTTCACATAATTATATTCTTTTTCTTTATTTAGAAAGATTGCAAGAATTACTGGAGCAGAATTAATAATATTTGAATATTTTGAACATTGTGCGATTTTATTTTTAATTTCTTGATTCGTAATTACTATTACGCGCCATGGTTGTAAATTCATTCCTGATGGTGCCCAACGAGCATTTTCAAGAATTGATTCTATTTTTGATTGTTCGATTGGTTGATCTTTAAATTTTCGAATACTTCTACGATTTTTTATGCAACTAATTGCATCCATAATAATACACCTCAAATATTATATTTTTTAAATTCTAAAAAATTAAAAAATGGATAATTTTGGATGAAGCAAATAGAATTTTAAAAAATAAGATTAATCCTTAAATTTTAGTTCATTATCAAGATTTTCTTCATTATCTTTAATATCACTTTTTAAAGGACCTCGTGATACTTTAATTTCATATTGTTTATCCATTGGCTTTAGCTGATCCACAAATCGATCTTTTAATAAATAGAATAAAATCGCTTCAATTGACGCTGCAAAAAAGAAGAAACTTTTTCCAAATGCAATATTTACTCCTGGATCGTTTGGGGTATAATTTTCTATTACATAAATCCAAATACTTACAAATAACCCAATTGCTCCCATAATTAACGCTACGTTTCGACGAATTTCTTTACGTATTGGACCTATATTTGCCACTGAAGGATGAAATTCAGAACGATAGAATTCAAATGAAAAAATTCCAAATCGAAAAGCCTTTATTGTAAAAAGAAATATACCAATGCTGACTAAAATTGTGCTGTGAAATTGAATATTTAAAATGAAATCTTCAAAACCAGTTGTATGAACAGGATATTCCCAAAGGAAAAAAAATGTTAGAAATTGAGAAAATGAATATACTGCAAATATAAAAATATATCCATAAACCAAATAGCTAAAATAAAGCACAATTGGAGCGGACCATTTATATTTTTTATAGGCTTCTGCAGATTCTGTTTGTTCTCCTACATATTCTAAAGTTCCACCAATTATTCCAAATCCTGCAAGAATATAAACAATAAAGCTAAAAACATAACCTGTTTTAAATTGAACCAAATTTTGGAAATAGATTTCAATATTATTTAAGACAGTATCCCAATTAGGATGACTTGTGAGAAAATAAATTACTATGGTAAGAATAATTGAAACTATTAAATAAACGAAAAAAATTATTTTATTTTCCATTTTATAAAATATTCTACCTAAAATTGGACAAATTATCCCCACTATTAAGATTATAAGAAGAAGAATCCAAATACTTATCTCCATAACTAGAATCTTAGTTGGATCTCCTTTTCAAGATTTGCCTTTTTTTAAATATAAAAAATAAAAAATTTTGTAACTTATTAACCTTAATAAAAGTTCTAACCTAAATTAAAATAACAATGGAAATTGAAACTTTATTTGAAAATTTAATCAAGGGAGATAATCCCATAATACAAATTCAAGCTGCTTACGATTTGGGGAATCATCCAAATCATGAAAAAGCTTTAGATGCTCTTCTAAAAGGTTTAGTTGTCCCTGATTCTGATGTTAAACTAACTATTTTGGACATTCTCCTTCAACCAGAATTTTTTGGTGAAAAAATCGTTCTTCCGTTATGTGATTTACTAAAGGATGAAGATACAGAGGTGCGTTCACAAGCAGCTGAAATTTTGGGAACAACGAAAGATAATCGTGCAATTGCACCATTGATTTCTTCATTACATGATTCTGATAAAGTTGTCAGATATGCATCAATGGCCGCTTTAGCAAATATTGGGGATCGCAAATGTGTTCCTTCAATAGAAGAATTTGTAGATTCCGATGACTGGGAAGATCGTTATCAAGCTGTTGATGCAATTGGAATGCTTGCCTCCCCTCAATCTGTCCCTGTTTTATTAAAAGCACTTCATGATCCGAAATGGAAGGTACGTGAAAATGCAGCTTTAAGTGTAGGACATTATAATCAAAAAGAAATCATTCAAGCATTATTTCAATTGCTGGATGATGATCAAGAAGAAGTCCAAGCTGCCGCTGTATATACTCTAGGTGATTTTCGAGCTAGGCAAGCTGTTCCTATTTTAATTGATTTCTTAAAATCTGATTCAGATGATCTAGTTTTAGTGGCTTTAGAAGCTTTATCAAAAATAAAAGATCCAACTTCCATTCCACCAATTATTACATTATTAAACCATAATTCTCCTGAAATATCACGTGCAGCTCAAGAAACTCTTGATGTATTTAGGGATGTTGTTTTAATCGAACCCCTAATCTCATCACTTCGAGAAGATGTAATTATTCAATATCTCACACACAGATTAAAGAAAGTTTCTAATAATCAGAATAAGAAAAAAACAATACCAAATCTAATTAAAGAAATGCAACTTCCAATATGGGTTGAAATGCTTCTGAATGAAATTATGATTAAAGATCAAGAATCTGAAAGAAAATCAGAATTAAAAAAATAATCAATTATTTTTTCTATTTTAAATTTCATCTTAAATTCTTTTTTTTCCAAATTTTCGAATTAACACGAAATAATGGAAAAAATTAAAGAAAAATGGAATATTTTGAATTATTGAGGTTAATTTTACTAATTTCTCGAAGATAATCCAAAAAATTTGTTGCAGCAGTCGTTTTTAACTTCAATAGTTCATCTTCAAGCATTGAGTGCATTTTCATTAATTTTGGGTGTGTTTTATCAATTATTGTTGCAGGTTCATTTTTCTTCATTCGTGTGATAAAATCTTGAATGGACCATTCTTCATATTTGTGGAATAAGTATTCATCAAAATCTTTTTGTAAATGTTTGTTTAAGATTTCTTCTTCTAATGGAGTTAGGGATAAGTCATCATTTAGATATATGTAGCATTTGAGGTTAAAACGAATAATATTAAGTGGTAAAGATTGAATTTTGGTGGAGTGAAGATCAAACTCTTTCAATTTTTCTAATTTCAAGATTTTATATGAGATTTGCTTTATTGGATTATCGCTAATCTTTAAATATTCTAGGTACTTTAAATCAAAAATTCCATCTGGAAGAGTTGTCAGATTACAATCCTCAAGATTTAAAGAGATAATTCGAAACTCTTTAAGACAATAAGTTTTTTTTGTCTCACAATCTATAGAAAAATTAAGTGAAAAGCCTAAATCGTGTTCAATTTCATGAAGGGTTATTTTTTGATGTAATATGAATTCAATTTGTTGTATTAATTCGCTATTTTCTGGATTTTTTTTTAAATCATTAATTAAATTTAATATTTGTTCTTTATATTCAAGTAAATCTGGAAAAAGAGCGTCAACTTTTCTCACTTTTTTATTTTTCTTAATATTTTGAAGAAATTCTTCAAATTTCCAATTCATAATTTGAAATTTTAATTGCAAATATTCTTTCAAATCTTCTCCGCTCCAAAAAATAAGATCACTTTCTATATCATCGAAGGTTTCATAGAATTCATTTGATAAATTATTAAGTCCACCAATTACTGCAGGGTAATCTGTAAAATTATTTCTTGAGATGTCTATCATTTCTAAATTTTGTAATTTTACCATTTCTGAAGAGAGTTCTGTGAGTTCATTTTTTGCTAAAAATAATTTTCGCATTTTTGTAAAATGAAAAATAGATTTTGGAAGTTGTTTTAAATGCAAACCTTCCAATATTAATTTATCTACATGATAATCTCTAAGAATTATTCCCAATTGCAAATCATAAAATAATTCTTCCCCTATTTCATCAATAATATAACGATAAATTGGAATTTCTTGAGGTAGTTCTTGTAGTAAATTACGCAACCAAGGTGCTTCATCAGCGTGAATTGGTTCTCCTTGTATATATTCCATTTTTGCAAAAAGTTCTAAGTATTTGGCAGTATCTGTGGGATTTTGCTGGCAAATTTCTAATATTTTTTCTTTATTTTGAATAAAAATCGGTGGAATATGCATTGAAAAATCTAAGGATTTGTTATTTTTAATACATAATTCGATTTCTTCAAGGGTGAAATATTCATTTTCTGCATAGCTTTTTATAAATTTTGCAATATCTTCATAACAATAATCAAGAACCTCCAAAAGATCTAAATATTTTAACTTAATGGGGTTATCGAACAAACTAAGTGATTTTAAAAAGCGTAATTTTTTGAATTCTCCAGGAATAGAAGTGATTTTATTGTTGGAAAGATCCAATTCTTTGAGATATTTTAATGAGAATATTTCTTTGGGTATTTTCTTCAATTTAATTCCTACTAAAGTTAAAGATGTGACATGAGGATAATCATATTCGTCATCTTTTTCATATTCTTCAATCAAGTAATCTTCTTCGTTTGAAGAATCATTATTGAAAAGATTATGAGTATGTTCGGCAACTGCCCAGCACCAATTCGTTATCCTATATGAACCTTTATATTCTTCTTCATAAAATCCTGCTCCTGGTCTATATACATTAATAAAATGTCCAATTTGATTACTGATTTCAGCAAGTAATTTCATCTCACTAGGGTGTATTCCAAAATTATAATCTTTTTCATTCCAAGAATTTTTATTATTTCCCCGTTGGCGTAAAGCTTTAAACGAACCATCTTGACCCCAATTCTCAATTTTATGTTTGTGGGAGTAAAAAAGAGTTTGATCATTTGGGAAATTTTCGCTATTGTAAAAGTTATTTAAAATTCTGATCCATGTAATAGTATCGTTGTTATTTAATATCTCTGAAAACAAATTTTCTACTATGTTGATAAATGATTCTGGGTAATTGCATAATTCTTCGTAGATTTCATATAACCTATCGCTATAGGGTGCACTTGCAAAAATATCTTGCTCTCTGTTTTTATACAAAAAATATGTTTCTGTTTTTGCTTCTTGTTCTCTCCAATAAGATTCATCTCCATTATAAGCGAAGACATATCCTTTTTTACCTTGAAAGTTTTCGGGAATTAGGATAAAAGACCATATTTTTCTTAAAATTTTCTCATACTTTTTCTTCCATTCTTTATTCTTCAACCATGATTTGCGTTTTTTTTCATAATTTTGCTTAAATTTTTTATGCTCTAAATTTCTTAATTTATGATAGAATGGAGTATGAGGATCTGTAATAAGCTCCACCTCATAATCAAAATAGTGACAGAATTCTGAATAAAATACATTAAAGTCCTTTGAAAAGTGAGCCATTGCCTCATCTACAGATTGTGCTTTAATCCCCACAATACCTTTGTATAAAATAGTTTCAATAGAATTACTTGTTTGAAGTAATTCTTGCAATATTTGGTTAATTGGAACATTTTTTCTTGCTTTTTTATAGAAATGTGCTCTTTCTTTTTGCAAATTTACCATATTTTTAACCTTCTATTTAACATTTTTAGGTACTATGAATTTCTTCTGTAGCTTTTTAAAATTATAGAAAAAAAACTTATTCGCACTTTTTCAGACCTTAGATGTATTTCGAAACCTTATAATAATTGAACCTTTAATTTCATCTTTAAAGGTGGATGTGATTATCAAATATCTGGTTCATCGATTATGAAAATCGTCTCAAAATAAATCACATGAAAGAGAACTGTCAAAACTAATAAAAAATTTGCAATTGCCACTTTGGATGGAGATGCTTTTAAATGAGATTATGATTAAGGAGCAAGAATTCAAGGAAAAAATGAAAGAATAGGAAAAAAATTGATAAAAAAGTATTGATTGATTTATTAATTTTGATTAATTTTTTCTTTTTTCAATTTACGCGCTACTTTATCTGGATTTTCTTTCATTTGCTTGAGAAAATCTTCTTTTTGCTGTTTTACTTCATGAACCATTTCTTTTCTTAATTCAACATTTGCTTCTGCTTGTCGCATTGCTTGTTTTAAAGTATAATATGCTTCTTTCAAATCATGTTCTTTTTTATAGATATCATAATCAATTGATGCTTCTTTTAAGCTTAGGTAATATTGCATTTCATGCTTTTCTCGTTTTTCTTGTACTTTTGAATAATTGTTCTTAGCCTCATTTAATAATTTTATTGCTTCTCCAAGACTCTTCTTTGCTTCTTCAAGATCTTTTTCTGCTTGAACACGTTCTTCACGTTCAGAGACAAATGATTTTTTCTTTTCTTCCCATTCAGATAGTTCGTCTTCTTTTGCTTTTAATTCTGCATTTGCTAATTTTAGTTGTTTCTTTGCATTTTCTAGTGCATCTTCTGCATCATTGAAAGTGGTTTGAGCATTATCAAGTGTTTTTTGAGGTTCTATTCTTTTTTGTTCTAATTTTTGAAGATCTTCTTCTTGTGATTTTATTGTTTCTTTTACTTGTTTTATATCAATTTGTTGTTCTTCGAGTTTCTGCATTCGTTTCAATTTCTGCTCCATTTCATCTTGAAATTTCTTGTTTTCCTTTATTTCACGTTTTTTATCTTTGATTTTATCCCCTAATTCATCAAGCTTAAGGATTAATTCATCAATTACATTTTGATCTATCGGATCTCTCTTCTTCTCTAATTTTAGATCTGATTTCAATTCTTTTTCTTGAGCTTGAAGATCACTTAATTCATTTTCTAGGATATTAAGTGAATTTAACTGCTCTAAATCTTGCTTAGCACCATTATAATCTTCACTTGCATTTTTATATTCCGCTCGTAATTCTTCCCCTTTTTCAAGTAATTCTGTAGATTTAGCTAAATCTTTTTTTGCTTTTTTTATTTGTTCATTAATTTCGTCTAATTTCGATTGTGCTTCATCTAACGCATTTTTAGCTATTTCAAATTCATTAAGTTTTTGTTCTTTCGATTTTTCTTTTGAAGTAAGGTTTTTTTGTGCTTTTTTTACTTCGTCTGCTAGTTTATTAATCATATCTTCAGCATTTTCAATGTCTGCATCAATAACAGGTATTTTACGAGAAGAATCAACTGTATTTTGACATTCACTTAGTTTTTCTTGGGCCATTTCATGATATTGTTGGGCTTTTGTCAGTTTTTCTTCTGCTTGTTTTTCAATTTTGGACGTATCTGTCAGCAATTTATAGTCTTTAAATTCCTTTTCTGCAGATTTTAAGGCGATTTTAGCTGCTTTGATAACAGGTTGGGCTAATTCAGCTCTAATTTTTAAATAATCAAGATTTTTCTCTACAGCTATTATTTCTTTATTAGCACTTTTGATATCTGATTCAATAGAAACTAAGCGCGTTTTCATATTATTAGTCTCATCTATTTTATTTTGGATTTCAGTGAACTCATCTTGTAGTTTTTCATATTTTTTCTGGACTTCTGCTAAGACTTTATCTTGTTCTTCAACTTTTTTCTGTAATTCTTCATAAGCCCTTAATTTGGTGTTGTATTCTTCCATTAAAATTTCTTTAACATCTTCATCTTCTGTTCCATCAGCAGTTTTAGGTATTTTTGGCTCTTTTGGAGGTTTTGTTGATTTAAATTCTTTTAAAATTGTATTATAATTCAATTGTTGCTGTTTCAGCTTTTGATTTTCTTGCTCAAGTAATTCTTGTTTTTGTGTTAATTTTTCATTAAGGTTTTTTGGAATTTTGTTAATTGCTTGTTCTATTTCTTTTTGTTCATTTTCAAGAGATTTTAGCTTATTTTTCAAGTTTTTCAATTGTTGTATTGCTGCTTCATATTCCTGTTGTTCTAATTGAGATTTTTCAAATAATAATTTCATATGAGCAAGTTTTTCTTCACTGTTTTTCTCTTCTTCTTTTTCTTCTAGATCTTCAACTAAACCTTCTTCTTTAGATCCACCACCTAATATTATTTTTTTAGAAAGTAAATAATTGTTAAGTGTATTTGTTATTATTTGTTCGTTTTCAATAGTTTGTAACATTTGATCCTTAATCTGTTTGCTTAATTCGGTTAACATTTCTTTAACTTCAACTAATGTAAAAGAATGTTTTCGCACAAAGCCTCGTCGTTCTAAAACCCAGCCGCTATACCAATAATAAAAACCGATATATACAATAACAACTACAAGAGAAGTTGCTATGTTTAATCCTTCTTTACTTAGACCTTGTCCGGTTATAAGCGACCATTGACCTCCCCAATAACTGCCAACTAGGAGAAACATTAAAAAGGCAAGATTGTATTCTGTAATCTTGGAACTTTTTAGTGTATTTCGAATTTTTTTACCGAATCCGCGAAGTAAATTAAAGATTGTTATCAGCATCAATAAAATACTCGTTATCCAATCTACAATTTGACCTACTAATTGGTCAGGAGGATTTTCTCCTGAAATGGCACTCATTCCTATTCCTGTATTTAAAATCGAAAAGAGTTTCAAATAGAGGAAAATACTGAATATGAAAAAGAACATCCCTGAAAAAACATTTGGAGTATCATTTTTCTTGCTTAATTTATAAAGAGAAATTTGTTTTGTAACCAGAAATATTAATAAAACTAAAACCAAAACCGACCAAACTAGCACAAATAGCAGTGACTTATTTGCGAACCATACTTCAGGAAAATATCTTGTAAGGAATAATACGAAATCTGATATACCTGTAATATTTGTCGCTTGGGCCTTCCATTCTCCATAATAAAATACTTGTGGAGTAAATTTTTCTATATAACTTGGAGGTGTATCAGTAAAAATTTGATAAAATTCAGCTGTATCCATGAAAATATATAGAAGAGTGAATATAATATGAATTAATAAGGGAATAAAGACAATTAGATAATTTCTCACCTTAATTTTTCTCAATCTCTTACTTTTCTCAACATTTTCATTTTTAACTTGAAATTTGGCTTCTGAACGAATCGCTTGATTTTCTATAGTTGTTTTGACAAAGAATATTTGACCTGCATTCCAACCGAAATAAATCAATGCTAAGATTATTCCAAATAATACTTGAAATGTTAGAAAATCTAATTGGTTTTCCATTGATGCATCAATTACATTCCACCAAAAGATACAAAATCCAAATCCTAAAATGAAAGTAATCAGAGCTAACACTAATTTGATTATCCATCCACCTTCAACAAAAAGAAGTTTATGAATTTTTGAATTACGACTCATCCAAAATAAAAGTGCATTTGCTATGATCATTCCAACTGCTAGTGTTATAATTAAAAATTGCTTGAAATTTTGAATATTGTCTTTTCCTAAAAAACTCATTGGACTAGTAAAATCAATTGCAGCTGTAATCCCTATAAGAGTAGCAAAAATAATAAATAATATTGTATAGGGAAGAACTCGTTTATCAAACACTTTCATAAACTGTCCTTCAACTATTTCTGAGGTTTTTGCATTTAATTCTTGTTTTTTTTGCTGAATCTTTGCACGGAACTCCTTACGTTTAGATATTTTTAAATGACGTTTCATAGCAGGAGTGCTCATTTTTTGTTGCAAATCTTCTTCCCAATTTTCACTAGAAGATTCTTCTTGATTTTGTTCATTTTCTTCTTCAGAAGTGTTTTCTAAGCTTTGATTAATATCTTTTTCTTGTCTTGATTCTTCTTTTGGATTTTCAATATATTCATTACCTTCATTTTCATTTCTTAAATTCTCTTGTTCTTCTTTAGAATCAAGTATTTTTTCTTTTATATCATCATTATGTGATTTCTTATTCATCTAATCATCTCCATTTTTGTGCATTATTCGCAATTATTAAGTATAAGGTGATTATACACGCTTTTTACTTTTATTAATTTACTTTAATTACATAATAGGTTTTTATATAATCAAAATGGATAAAATACAAGAGAAAAAATTAAAAAAAGATAAAAAGAAGTTATTAAATTAAGATTTTTGGGATTTTCTTGCTTGATATGCTTCTTTCCCTGCTGAATTTAGGATTTTTGGAAGTGCAGATGAATATGCTTTTAAATCGACTTTGTGTTTTGTTTCAATAGCAGTTTTTAATCGAGTTAATGCTTCATTCAATTGATTTTTCGTATTTTCGCTCAAAAATTCTGCATCTTCTGTCAACATTTTTTCCGCTCTTTGGATGTAAAGTTCTATTACCTTCGCATTTGTCTTTTCTTCATTTTTTCGTGCCTTTTTCACGAATCGATCAATACTCATCATCGTGGTCGCCTTTAAACCGGCTTCAATAATCATTAATTGAATGTTACGATGACCTCCAAGGACTTCCATTAGCCGTGCTACATTTTCTCCTCGATTAATCATATTTTGTGATCCTGGTTCATTTATTGCACCTCTACCACCCATAGTTTGCACTACTTCGTAAGCAGCATGAAGTGAATATTTAGCAGCTAAATATTTCGCCTGTGCCGCTAAAATTGCCACAGTTCCTTCATCCATTGGATTGGGTTTTTCTCCTTGATGAATTTTTTTACCAACCTTTTTATCGTAAAAATCTGCCACTTGAAATGCAAATGCAGTATAGGCAGCAATATGTGCATAAAGATCCGAAAGAACATGGCTGATTCCTTGATATTTCAACAATGGTTTTCCAAATTGATATCGAATTTGTGAGAAAATAGCACCAGTTGCTAATGTATGCCATTCTCCTGCTAATGAACCTGAAGTAATAGCAATCCTTTCTGGGGTTAAACCACGGAATAATCGACGATATCCTTCTCCTGGTCCTGCAATCATACGATCTGCAGGAACTGTAACGTTATCATAAGTCACCTTTGCAATTCCAATACCTGGTGCAGCGGGAATATGTAATCGTTCCGCTTTCAGTCCTTCATCTCCTCTTTTGAATAAACCTAACATCATCGTACGTCGTGGATTTGATATGTCGGTAACTCCATATGTACTGTAATAATCTGCAACTGCACCATTAGTTGTATATATTTTAATTCCATTATATGTAAAACTCTTATCATCGTGAATTGTGGCTTGAGTTTTCATGTTTACAGCATCAGAACCATTTTGCATCTCGGTGATTCCAATTCCTCCGATTGCTTTTCCGTCCCAAATTTCTTCTAAAGCTTTTTGTTGGACATCAGTTCTTTTTGGATTGTGAAAAAGAGAATTTCCAACAAGAATAGATGATGCGGTCATTGCAAAATCCACTTCAGGAGCCATTCCATTTACTGCGATATTTAACAACATTTGATGTTTTGATGATCCATCAATTCCGTCATATGGATTCATCCGTTGGAGCATTCGTTTTTCTCCCAATTTTGGGGCAATTGTATAAACATCATCACGATTTACATCCTTTTGAAGTTTAATACAAGATTCTTCAAATTCAAGCAATAAATCTTGTTCTTCTTTGCTTAATAATGGAAATATATTCGCATTAATAAACGAATATCGATTGCGAAGGCTTAGAGCCTTATCAAAGTTTTTTTCCAATAAGTTAGTATACACAGCGTCTGAAAGTTTAATAGGCATAGTTATCACAACTTTATCTCAAAAATTTTCCTTTCATAAATACCCTAAAATATCTGGTAAGGAATTCTTTTCCTTCTACTTAAAAAAAGATATTTTCGGTTTTTTCACTGAAAATAATAATATACTAGATGATAATTTTAGCAAAAATATGATTTTAAAACAGAATTTTGGATTAATTTATCAAATATTTTTGAAGTAAAGTTTCCAATATCTCTTCAGATTGATTGTCTGGGAATTTTTCATTTATGTTGATGCCCTTTGACCTACAAATCTGTAAAATCGAAAGGAGATGTGGTGAAATAAACATTTGATGTGTGTCAATTGTTTGGATAATTTTTTGTAAATCATATCGACGATGCCAAAAGGTAAAAACTCCCGTACTATGTTCCGCCTTTGGACGAATGTGATACTTTTGTTCTAATATATAATTCATTTTTGCCGTTAATTTTGCGATTTTGCCATACATTTTTCTAGAATTTGATGCAAAATCATATATATTCACAGGTATTCGAACATGAAGTAATAATCCTTGACCTTTTCTGAAGTTTAGGTGTCCATATCCAATAATTATCGGAGGAAACTCAAATTCAACTAATTTGGAATTAATTTCATCTAATACTTTTTTTAACTTATTTGGTGGCATTAGAATATCTTCAAATCCAGGAAATCGGATATAATCTTGTGATGGATCATTTGATTTTGTCTGAATTGCTAAGCTTGTTCGTTCATCTAAGAAATTTTTATACTGATTTTTGTCAAGTCTTTTCTTTGAAATGTTTCCGAAATTGCTAATGATGTGTGAAAATCGAGTTGTAATGTGTTTCGTATCCTTAACTAAAATTGCCCAGCGGATTGGTTTATTTTGTGATAATTCTTTAAATTTACCTGGTATATCTGAAGTTGATAGAATAAACTCACAGTTAAGTGGAAATATCTCCTGATTTTGAATTTCTTGAAGAGCTTCGAAAATAAAGTCGAAATTATCACCGAAGAAGACGAAATGTGTTAGATTTTGTGGATCTGAGGCACGCGCTAATCGAATCTTTGCATTTAAAATAATTCCATATAATCCCATTCCTCCAACAATTCTGCGAAATAAAAAGAGCTCAGAAGGATTTCCTTTTTTATAAATTGTTCTGATTTCACCCGTCGGGAGCATTACTTGCATCGAATCTATCCAATCATAAATAGGTCCGAGTTTTCCTGATGTAATACCACTCGCGTTTGTTCCTATAAGACCACCAATTCGAACAGGGAGTTTAAATGCACTACTTGGTTGACATGGAAAAATAAACCGATTTTTTGTTTGTAAAGGCACATATCGGATTAGTTTAGAAACCAAAATGGATTGATCAACTTGTATAGTGTAAGAATCAATGTCCATTATAATTGAAGGTGTTTGGGTTACAAGCTTCTCAAGATCAACTAAAACAAAAGATGTGGCAAATCCACCACTTAATCCTGTTTTTCCTGAAGCAAATGTAAGAGGAATACGTAAAATATCTGCGGTTTGAACTATTTTTTGCAATTGAGAAAATGTACGCGGTTGACAAATAATTTTCGGATTTAAATGAAGAAAGGAACAATCTCTTATACTATATGCTAATATTGGATTATCAACAATAATATCATATCCTAAAATTTCTTTAAAATTTTCAGATTGGTTCTGAGGTTTGTATCTCCTATGAAATCCTTGATCTTCTAATTTTCGAATGAAATCTTCTAAATTATTTTGGTTAATTATTCGATCAAGGTTCATATTTAATAAAATAAAAAGCATAATTCTTTAATTTCTTGATTAGGTATTTAGTTAAAGATGATAAAGAGGAATAAGAAAAAATGTCAAAAAAACACCTCATTCCTTTGATCAAGAAGGAATTTAAAAAATTTATTCAAAATCTTCTTTTTGAATGGTAATTCGTTTCAATTCGCCTTTCGACGAACCTTTAGATTTTCGCGGCAGTTTGTTTATTAATTCTTTAGCCGCTTCTTCAACCGCCTTATCTAGGTATTCGTGGACTAAATCTTTAGCTTCGCCAGAAATTCTTATTTTTTTGTCTCCTTCCACGAATAAATCCTTTACTTTCGATACACGAATATATTTTGTGTCATAGCCCAAATTTATCATGCTCCTACTTGATAGTTTTCGAATCAGAACAAAGATCTGATTCTTAATAGAATTACTGAGGCCGTCTATTTAAATATATGCTTATTTCAATAGTTTGGGTGAAAAAAGCGACAAAAATAAAGTAAAGCTTTTATATTTTGCGTGATATTTGTGTGAACTTCATGGAAAATTCGCTTTGAAATTCAGTTTTGAGATGAAGTCGTTATAAATTGGCAAAAATGGGAGTAAATTTCGATGATCTAAATGATACATGCTTCTTTGATTATTTAAATGTTTTGCCCAAATCGACAAAAGTTTTAACCAGATTTCCCACAAAGTTGCATATTTTGGCTCGTTTTTAACTTTTATGAAATGTGATATATATCTCTAAAATGATAATTTAAGCGACTTTTATATCTAGCTCCTTTTTATTATTAAGTTTTATTTCCAATACAAGAAAAGATGTTTCAAATGAAATTTCTCTCCAGCAAATTTATGGATTTTTTTATTTTAGACCTAGATATTTTTTGTGGGAAATCTAAAGAAATATTATTTAAAGTGAGACATTTAAAGGAGTAAAAAATAATTTTATTGTATGTTTTTAGTAAAAAAAGAATAACAAATAAAACTGTTTTAATTGGTCTTAATTGAAATTAAATTAATTAAATGGGTATTTAATTTGATCTTATTGATAACAAATAGATAAATTTATAAAAGCAAAACTTATGATATTATTATTATTAATATTTTTTTTTACATAGATAAAAATGGATGATAAAAATGAAATGGACTGAAATATTTAAAGCGATTCGATTTGTGTTTTATATTGGTTTTTTTGTTCAGTTAATTCTGAAAATTGTTAAAATTAAAGATTCTCCTTTTTATTGGGAAATTTATGCAGACTATATTATAATAAGTCAATTTTTATTTCTCTTGATTATTACCTTTATTGAAATTGGTATTTTTCTACATAAGAATATTAATATTTTTATCAAAACAACACAATTCATCGAAAATATAGAAGAAATATCACGCCTGAAAATGTTTGCATTATGTATAACAACATCAATTTTTGTAATGATGTCAACTCTCATTCTATTTAATGTCGAATCATTTTACCAGATTTACTTTTTAATATATTCTCTAATGTTCTATTTTATCGTTGATAAAATAATCATCTCTTGGAATTTTCCGATAAAGAAATGGTTTAAATCATTTCTTGAAAATATATTTTATCACACTCTTTTATTTATTGTGTGTTACAGTATACTTTATCTTTCGAGTCAACTTTTAATAAGAATTCAAGGAAATCCAGTATCATTTTTACTTTTCTATACTTTTATCATAATATTAATTTGGCAAATCTGGTCGTTTTTTGATAATAGTGCAAAAGACTATGAACTAGAATTTCGAAATAGATTTTTCTCAAAATCGAAAGAAAATGAACTCTACTGCTCACATTGTCATTCTCCATTATCGGATGTTATTGTAATGGCTCTTTTAAACCAAGACACGGTTTATTGTTCACATTGTGGTGGAAAAATAATGAAAAATGAAATATATCAGCCTTCCAGACAAGAAATTTTGCGCGAACATCAAAAAATTATTCAGAAAATCGAAGAACAAGACAATGATTATCATATTTATACAGTAAATCCCTAACTGCTTTTTTT
The DNA here is from genome assembly GCF_054039255.1 of Candidatus Harpocratesius sp. Taxonomy (NCBI): domain Archaea; kingdom Promethearchaeati; phylum Promethearchaeota; class Promethearchaeia; order Promethearchaeales; family Promethearchaeaceae; genus Candidatus Harpocratesius; species Candidatus Harpocratesius sp. The sequence goes on along the minus strand of NZ_JBPLBG010000071.1, from coordinate 228,432 downwards.
TATTATATATGAAATGATATTTACTTGTTTCACTATATGACCAAAGAGGTGAATTAATTATTAGAACAAATCTTGCAAAGTATGCCTATATTAGACATCTTTTGAAAATAAATCTAACATATCGTGAAGTTCAAGAAGAATTGAAACGAAAATTTGGTAGTGGTGTCTCAAATACAACGTTACAAAAGATCCAAGAAGAAATCTCAGAAATTGTTGAATTACGGGCTGAAAATAATCAATTAAAGCAGGAATTGGCAATGTACAAAAATTTATATTTTGAATTACTTGATGTAATGAAAAAAAAACTTGAAAAATAAATTTGTTTAATCATTTGATTTAATTAAATTTCCTGCATCTGTTTTTTTTGTTGGATTCTTCTTAATATATAGATAAATTAACACACCTGCATAAACTAAAGAAAGTAACCCCATTGTTATAGTTAAAGCAATATTATGAGTAATTAAGCCTATAATAAATTTGTAGATTGGAAAAAGTAAAAATAAAGCTGATAATCGGAGGCGATTACGATATCGTTGAACTGGTGTTGACATGAATAGTTACATAAAGATAAAAAATAATAAAAATTTTAACATCTCGGTTAAAAAATTAAATGAATTGTATTGCTACAGCGAATATATCATGATTTTTCATATTTGGGTTAATTAAAAATAAATTGCTGGATATAATTTGTAATCCATAATCCTGGCTTTTTTGGCTGATCAAAATCGATCCAAGAAGATTTCATGAATGAAGTATCCGCCTGCCAAAATTTATCTGCCCTTTGTTTTTTTTTGACCATTTCAAGGGCTGATTTACATCTTGGGTCATTTAACAACTGATTTGAATGGAGAAGAGATAAGATTTCAATTATATTGGTTTTGTAGGTAAACGGGTAAAAATTCAAGATTATGGAATCTTCAATGGGCTGATTGGTAGAGAATCTTTTAAACACTTGATGTTGTAAAATGTATTCTAACCCTGTGCGTAGCTTTTCTTTAATTCTTTTCGACCCGCCAAAATTTTGGCAATATTCACTTAAAGCAACCATAGATTTAACCACACCATCATAACACGGTGTTTTTTTCATACAACCTCCATATTTAGTATAAAGATCTGTTCCTTCCCAAGCACACTCTTGATCTCGGGCGGTACTTTGATATTTTATAATCCAATCGATTCCTTGTTCGATTGCATGGTGGTTTTGAAACCGTAAACGGATTAAAATCGTAGTTATCATCGCATTATGGCATGCTAAAACTGTGTTTGCTGTGCCACGAAGAGAAAATCCATCGTCAATTTTCGTATATTTAACTAAAAGTTCCATCCATTGCTTTACTTTTTTCATGGTATATGTATGAGGAATTTCACTCAGTTCCAATAATCGCCATTCGATGGCCCGTAACCCTACAAATTTCTCAGGTCCCCATTTTGGATCAGTCAAGAGTTGTGTAATTAATGGAGATTTCGTTAAAAAGGCTTGTATTTCATGATCTGACAATGATTCTTGCAATTGTACTTTTTCTTTTAATATTAGGGCGGGATCTTTCCTTATTTTCATATAATGACATCAAAAAAGAATTGAGATAAATACCTTTGCAAAATAATAACCAATGGAATTTGTTAATTTAGAATGTATAGCATTTCCTTCTTTCAAATTAAAAAGATGATAAAAAATGGATAAAAAAAAGATTGAAAAACATTTTTAAATCAAAATTTTCAGTAGTTAATTAACCCGCTATAAGCTGATGGTGGTTATATTTTTTTACTGCACTTATATGTTGTAATCCATTCAAATATTTCTTCTCCCAAACTTGCCAACGTCGATTCAGATGATTTGCATAGATTCCAACTAAAAATTCTGTGATCTTTCCATGAAATAGTTTGTTGAAGACATATCTATATCTGTAAAATCTTCCATGTGCCCAAATTTGCATCTGTTGTAAATCCCAAAGCGTAAAATTTTTTGGAATAAATTTTACATGGTGAGTATCGAATTCCTGCCAGTAATTATCTATCCAACGATTAGAATTCTTCATTTCGAAATAAAACTCCGTCCCAGGTAATGGTGTTAAAATGAGAAATTGTGCTGTTCCGATTTTTTGTTTAATTGCAAATTTTACGGTAGCTTTAATTGTTTCTTTTGAATCAGAATCAAAACCAAGTACAAACATTCCATGAATCATAATATTACGTTTGTTAATTTCTTTGATTGCCCACTTAATATCTTTAACAGATTGATGTTTTTTCATCTCTTTTAGAGCATCTGGGTTGATGGATTCAAAACCAATGTACAACGTCACACATCCTGCTTCTTTCATTAAATCTAATAATTCTGGATCTTTAGCAATGTCAACACGCACTTGCGTACTCCATGAAAATGTTCCCCCAAACACCTTTTTATGGGATATAATCTCCCGGAGAAGTTTTTTAGTACGGGATTTATTAGCAGAAAAATTATCATCATAAAAGAAAATGATATTTTTTTTAGGATCATACTGTTTCATTTCTTCAATGACATTTTCTACTGAACGATAACGATATTTCCTTCCAAACATGGCGGTTACTGAACAAAATTTACAATCAAATGGACACCCTCGAGATGTTTGAAATGGTATTGTAGGTTTAAGTGAAATTCCGTTCATTTTTACTCCACCTGTATCGAGAAGATTATAATCTGGAAAAGGAAGTGAATCCAAATCTTCAATTGGTGGTGGGAGTGCATTATGTTGTATGATTTCTCCATCTTTCCAAGAAAGTCCGGGAACATCTTTTAATGGTTTATTTTCATTAAGTGCTTGCACCAAAGCAGGAAGTGGGATTTCTCCTTCACCTCGGATTACAAAGTCGCAGTATTTCAATGCTTCTTCAGGAAGTGCAGTGACATGAGGCCCACCAATTACAGTTGTAATACCACGCTTACGGAAATCTTGAGCTATTTGATAAGCTAATGGGGCAGTGGTGGTAATAGTCGATAAACAAAGCAAATCTGGCTTTAAATTCAACGCTAAGAAATCACTTTTTTTTAAATAATATGCTTTGGTAATATATCCGAGATCACGTAAGATCGTCGCCAAAAGGGTTGATCCTATTCGTGGCAACTGAAACTTTGAGTAAATATGCAGCTTTTCAGTTTTTGGTTCACAAAAAATGATCGTTTTTATTTTTTGAGGCATAATTATCATCCCCAACAATTGTTAAATCTACATATTGTTGGTTCTATATATTGTTAGATCTACTATCTTATAAACTTTTTGTTAAATCTACTTACTGGGATTTTTATCATATACGGAAGAATTTTTTTTATTTCAATCTAAAATTATAGATCAAATTTGTAAATTAAGTAGATACCGTACAAATCAGAGAAAAAAACACACAAAATCAAGATATTAGCCAATTTCATAGCCATAGCGTGGAATAATTGATTTTTAAGGAATTATATCATTTGAAATAATCCCATAAATGTATTTCGCTATAAATTTATATATTTCTTAGCTTAATATTGAGACAAAAGAATAATGATAAAAATGAATTCTAAAAGAATCATTAAAAGTAATGCCTACTGCATTCGTTGTGGGTATGCTATATCATATGATCCAGAAGATCCTTTTTGCTTTGATTGTGGATTAATTTGGGAGAAATATCATAATAAATATTACAAAGAAAGATATTGTCATAGATGTGGTAGAAGATGGAGAACAAGTAAAATTCACCCATTTTGTGAAAAATGTGTCCATTTACGCCCTCCTAAAGATCGGATTCCCAAGATCACAAAATCTAAAGAAGAAATTTTAAAGGAGGCAATTCATCCTGATTGTCCACCTCATGATTGGGTAATTATCGATTGGGTAGAAGATCGTAAACAAGAAAGATGTAGTAAATGTGGAAAAATTCGAAAATCTTAAATAATTAAAGAGAAGATTATTTGATTTTGCAATAAAGTCTGAGAAAATAAGATTTGGCTTGTTTAATATCCACTATTTCCCACTGCGGTTAGATTCCAATAGTTTAATTGTTTACTTCTCTGTTTTTTTTTCATTGTTAACTTGAAATTTTAAAATTTTTCAGAAATTTTATTGGTTTTTTAAAAAAATTATAAGAAAATGGTAAGTAAAGCTATCAAAATACCCAATCCGCACAAGAATCCAACTAAAAACGCTCCAAATTTAGAGAATAAGAAATTCCTAACGATTGGAACCTTAAATTGGATCGCTTCATATGGACATAATTCAGTGCAACAATAACACGTAATGCATGCATTTCCATCCCAAATTGGTATATCTTTTCCAATTTCTCTTCCATTAGGTGGTGTGAGTGCTTCTACGGGACAATTTTGCCAGCAAGTACCACACAAACGACATTTCTCAGATGATACCTGCCAACGAGATCGATAGAGAATTTTAGCAGCATAATTATGAATTTTCCGCGGAACCAATTTAAGAAGACCGAGTGGTAATTTCTTTGGAGGCTTAAATTTTCGATAAACTTGCTCAGGGGTTTCGCCTTTAATAGTAAATTTATCTAAATTTAGAGTTCCTATTCCTTTTTTTGCTCCATGTTCAAGATATAAAACTTGGTTGTGATCTAATCCTGTAAGTTTACACACGAGGCGATCTAAGGCTAATCCATCATATCCTGCCAAAATAAGATCCCATTTAACTACATCACCCGCTGCAGGACCAAATCCCTCCATAGCATAATATCCATCAATAACAGTTAATTGTGGTTTTACCACTGAATAGATATCGACTAATGCTGCTGTAAATTCATCTACTCTTGGAAAAAGTGTGTGCATTTTAGCTTTATTACCTAAAAGTACTGTTCCGAAAATATTCTTGATACAACATGTAAGTGTACATAATTCATGGGTTTTAATTTTAGGCACATTTATTATAAGATCTGCTTCGCCAATTAATGAACTGCTGATGAATTCACTAAGTACTAAAGGACTTGGCACATGATAGGTTTTACGAGGTGATTTCTCAAAAGGAAAGCACTCCACTCCTTCTTTATCGCAAAGGGCTTTGATTCCAGAACCTTTCATTGCTTTTTCAGTTAAACCTGGATTTCTTCCACCAGAGCTGTCACAAACAATAATCCGCTCAGGAGAAAATTGCTTTACCCATCGAATGACAGCTTGTAAAACTAAAGGATGAGTGGTGACTGCTCTTTCAGGAGGTTTACCCGAAAGAACATTCGGTTTAATAAGAATTTTCATTCCTTTTTTAGGGAATAGTCGGGATGCATGAATATCTTCTAATGCTTTAAATACAGCACTTTCAACATTTTCTTCCCGAATTCTCTGTAACGAGATTAAATCTCCATGTTTAGAATAATTCATGAAGTAACATATACTTTTTTTTGCAAATAAATCTATTACTTATTATACAACCTAATCTGAATATTAAATGATTTAATACAAATGCCAAAGAATTGAGATTTTCCTTCATTAAATTCTTGATGTTGTAAATTAGTCCGGTATTTATTTCTTGTAGATCTTTTATATAATAATTAATAAAATGAGATAATTTCTGATAATTTCAGCTGTTTGTAAATCACGCTTTAGATTAGATGAAAAAATTTGAAAATTATTTGGAACTATTTCTTTTTTAAATCTTTTTCTGATGATAATTGCTTGTTCTATTCCTAATTCAGCTAGATGAGTATCCATCCATCCTCCACTTAATTCATTAACGTAATGTTCAGATTGACCGTTCAGAATTAGAATAATTTCCTTCATAAACAATTATATTTATTCAACGTTTTTTTTATCGAGTTTTTTGCATTTTTATGAATGAATTGAATTTAAACCATCTCAAATTTTATCACATGAGAAATAAATTGGGGAAACTTTGAAGAAATTCTTTCTTTAATCAAATTTAAGCGTTCTAAAGCGATTTTACAATATTTTTCTGAAATATCAATTCCAATAAATCTTCGATTGAGCATATATGCCATTTTTGTTGTTGTTCCTGCACCATTTAGTGGATCTAATATCAAATCACCTTCATTTGACCATGAAAGAATATGATCCTTTGCTAATGCTTCAGGAAACAGCGCTGGATGTTCATAAGCAATCGCATCTGCTGTTGTATGTCCTCTACCTGTCTTATATCGCCATATATTGAAACGCATTCCATATTCATTTACTTTTATTCTTGATGTATCATCTTTATGTGAAATTGTTCCATCTTTTTTCCTTCTCTTTTTTGAAAAAGTATACTGTGATTTATTTGGGCGATCTATTAATGGATTAAACGTTTTAGGTTTTCCTTTTGAGAAAACGAACATATATTCAAAAATCTGATGATAACGTGTCTTGGAAGGAAATGCAAATCCACTTTTTTGATAAATCATGGTATCATGCAGTTTAAATCCCTTTGACATAAAACCTAATGCTTGTTTAAATGAGCTACCTGTCTCAGAACCATTGATTGTGCTATCACCAATAATCCAAACTACAATACCTCCTGGTTTTATTATTCGATATAATTCTTGAGCGATGAATTCAAAATTAAATTGAAATCCTTGATAGTCACGTAAATTGTCGTAAGGTGGGCTTGTAATTGTAAGATCTATTGAATTTGACGATATTTGTGGCAAGATATCAAGACAATTCGCATTGATGATCGAATTAATCAGAATATGATTGTGGGGACTAGAATTTTCTAAGTGATCTTGGTTTTTAAGATTATTCATTTCAATCAGCTGGGATTTCCTTGCATTATTTATGGATTTCTTGATAATTAAAGCTTTTCAACCAAATTTAAGGGATTATTGACATTATTTTATCCTATATTTTCATATTTTTTAAATTAGAAATAATTAAATATATTTTCTATATATTGTCTACATATTATCTACATATATTCTATCCATCTAAAATCATCTGTTTTCAGAATATTTTTGCGTACGAAAGAAATTCATGAAAATTCTTAATTATGATCACAAGATTTTACAAATCACTAACTGTTTTGATGTGAAAACATTGCAAAATTTATGATATTCCGTTTTGCTTATTTGAGATCATACATTTCCTACTCGGAATGAAACAAAAAAGGTTTTAAAGGTTCTGATCAAAGTAATATTTGTATAAATGGTTTTTTGATTAAACATCAATGATGATTACAAATGGGTAAGCTAATGAAAAGGTTTGTCAAACACATTATTCGGTATAACCCGTTGGACTACTTTATTCCATGGTTGCGAGCATTTTATCGAAAATTGGGGATATTAGATTATTTAGACAGTCAGACATATTGGATTTTATGGAAAATAGTTAGAATACTCAAACGTAAAGCATTCCCTGGCAAAACCACAGGAGTGGCAAATGTTCCTATGTCTGGAGCAGGTATATTTATTGCAAACCATAGTCATTTATTCGACCCATTCCTATCTGCTTCTCAAGTTCATCGCCCAGTTCATTGGCTTTCAAAGATTGAGAATTTTTATACTCCTTTCTTCCGACCAATTTTGCAAACAACAGGTTGTATCCCTGTTAGACGAGGACAATCTGATCAAAATGCTATTCGATTAGTTAGAGAAAAGTTAGAAAAAGGTCAAATGGTAGGTATCTTCCCAGAAGGAACTCGAACTCGAACGGGTAAATTGGGTCGATTTCACACAGGTGCTGCGCGAATGTGCTTAGAATATGGTATTCCTTATGTTCCATGTGTTGTAATTAATTCTTATAAGTGTAAAATTGGTGATAAAATTGACGTACGTATAGGAAAACCAAGATATCCTCCCAAAGGAATTGAAGTAAATTATGAAAATTCAAAGTGGTTTACTGATTTAATGCGACAAGATATTGTAAAATTATTACAGAAATACGATGTTAACAAAACTATTGAAATTCCTCCCGCAATGCTGGCCCCTGCTGTAATTCCAGCACAATTCAAGGAATTATATGTAGATCAAACATTATAATAACAAATAATAAAATAACATACATTCTTTTTTTAGCTCAATTAATGATTTTTATAATTTCTTCACTTTTTCTATTTTTACTTCTTTCTTTCTTAGTATTTATCAAATTCTTATTAATTTTAAATTGATTTGAAATAAGGTAAAAATATCAAGACATATAAAAAAAGAATAATAAATAAAAAAAATCTAATCTACACTAAGGAAATCTTTTGAGATTTATTAGATTTAAGTTATTATGGTTCAATTATTGGGGATTGATGTAAAACATCGGCTCTTTTTTCCAAGATTGATTGAATATTTGCAATATCATTAATAATTTTAGTTCGGGCATAAATCCATAAAAATATTCCAGGAATTCCAATGGATGAACAAATTAAAGCTGTAAGTAGAAAATTATTATTCGTATATTTTAACGCTGCAGCCCCAACTAAAGGAGCAAGTCCTGAAGCAAAAATTTCTAAAAATTGATTTACACTCGAAATAAATCCTTGAGCTTCTGGGAGATTGATTGCTTGAAGAACTGGGGGTTGATTGGTTAAATAGAGAACTCTCGCTGTAATAATTGTAAAAATAATAATTCCAAATAGCCAAAAACTCGGTTTTTTAAATACTTCTCCCCAATTAATCTGACCTCCAGTTGAAACATAATCTAATGGTGTTAAAAACGCAACAATCAAACCCACAACAGATAATGTAACAGAAATAATAATAAAATCTACTCTAATTTTAATCCCTTTCTGTGCCCACCTGTCTACTTTTTGAGCAAAAAAGGCAACAGAAATAATAATTGCAGGTAGAGCAAAAATTACAAATAAAATTGATACATTATTTGAATCCAAATTAATTGGTGGCTCTTTTAAATAAGGTATAATTAAAAATAAAATTACATCAAATAATATGCATGTAAAAATCCCTTCAATGATTGCAACGATATTTGTTGTTGTAAGGATTGATTGTCGAAAACTCATGCGGTTTAGTTGATAATTGTAGTTAATTTTTTCTTTCTTCAAGATGTGTGCTAATTTTTTCGAAGAATGATGTGCGCGTGGAGGTTCTTTTAGAAAAACAATCAAAATAACTATACTTCCCCCTAACAGTAAACCAATTATTATGAAAAATATACGCCACCATCCATGTTTAAACGCAATTGCAGAAAGGATCATACCAGCATTACTTAATATAAGGTTGAGTGCATAATATATACCAAAAAATTGTGATCGTTGTGATTCTGTCAAAAAATCGCTAGAAATGCTGTGGACTAATGGATAATTGCCTCCCAATCCGATTCCTGCGATGATACTTGCTATAATAAAGAAATTCCATAAGTTTTTATGGTTTGAATTAGGAATAATTCCAAATAATATACATGAGAAAGCAGAAAATGATGTTGTTATTATAAATAGGATTTTTCGATTGAATCTATCCGCCAATAAACCGAAAAATAGACCCGCAATTGCCCACATCCATGATCTTACTGAAAGAATTAAACTTGATTGAATTGCATGAACATGAAAAGAAGTATAAGGCCAGATGATTCCTGAAATATTCACAATATTAATTAATATTACTGAATAAACAACTGAGACTAAAGAGTATGTAAAAAATATTGGCCATAATTGAAAAAGTGATGATTTTTCTCGTTGTTTTATCAAAAGCTTTTTCATAGATATTCCTCGATTGATAATTTTATCATAGTTACTTTTAATGTTAATTTTATGATCATAGATTAAGAATTAATTGGAGTCAAATACTTATCAAAAAAATTTTCTAAAAAATGAACATTTCACCAATATTGGCCAAAAATAGTATCGTATTCTTCAGGAACAAACTTTGCTGTTCCAGAACCAGGTGTTAATGTAAGTTCTCCAAAATATATGTCATTATTTACTGAAAATAAATCAACTCTCACAAAATCTACATCTTCACCTAATTTTTCTGCAATGATAACCAGTTCATCAAAATTAGAAGGTTTTTTATCAAATTCTGGACTAATTGGTTCTCCAATTATTACATTCAATTTTTCCCAATCACGTGTATAAATATTCTGAATGTGATTGATATACCTTTTTGTATGTACTTCAATAAAACGAACATTTCCATGATATACATAAAATTTATAATCAACAGGAACCACATCTTCCTCATCATTAGGTTGAATTAATTCTTCAATAACTATTTTTGGTTGAATAGGCCAATAATGTCGTTCATTAAATATAATAAATTTTCCATAAGTGATTTTCAACCATTTTTTACATTTTTGAACAATCTCATTTTGTGTATATTTCTTTTTTGAAACAAAATCATATCCATTTTTGATGATCATAATCCAACCTGAACCATGATTCGCTTTAATAACATATTCATTCGGTAATTGATCGAAAGGAATTGTTTCTGGTTCGTCTGTTACATAAAGAAGTTTAGCTAGTTTGACCTTAGTACCTTTTAATTTTACATATTCTCTGACAGCGTACTTATCTGCCATTGTTGTATAGATTTTTGGATAATTTTTTTGACGCATTCGTTCTCTTATTTTATAATTGAATGTCCCTTTTTTTGGGAAATATATAAATGGTTTACAGACATTTTGAAAAGGCGGTTTACGCCAAATGAACAAAAATAGAAATATTAGGATTATGAGAAAAAGAACCCCTCCGCAAATTCCCAAAATTCTTATAACTAATTGACCCATGATGCGAATATTATGAGCTGATATTTAAAGTAATCGGATATCATTTGTTCTTAAAGTTCAAATAATTTTTGGAAAAATGCTTCCTTGAAAAGATTAATTGCCGATTCAGTTGTTTTTTCGGTTATTACATATTATATCTTGTGGATCTGGCAAAAACGCGTAATGTCATTAGCATTGAATGTTGCTTGGTTCGGAATGATTCATGCTGGGATGATCCTTGCCCAAATATTGGGCTAATCAGTTTTCTGTCCATTGGAGCGAATGTTTGAAGCGCTTGGATGGCAAAAAGCCAAGTTATTGATCATTCAAGGGGCTTCATTTGGAACTGGGCTTGGATTCTTGCTTATGGGGATATTCGATACTTGCTGGGTTGTTGTCTTCAGTAATAAATATTTCTTAAGAGCAATGTGCCGCTACAATTTCCACTGTTTCAATGATTAGGATGGTTATTTTGCTTATGCTCAATCCAATCATTGGTAAAGCAGTAGAACGTAATATGTTGTTAACACTGTTTGTATTAGGTGGCTTAGCTATAATTTGGAGTATCGCTAATCATTTACAGGAATCTGATTTGATTGATTAATCTAAAATCATAAGATTCTTTTTTTCTATTTTTACATTATTTTTTTTTTTAAGTGTAAGTTTTCTAATTATTCATTTGATCATACTTTCAAATGCTTTCAAAAAACACTATTTTTAGGAACCTTTTTTTCTGACCATAGTTATAATCCATTTATTTTCACTGATTTTATATAGTTCATCTTTATTTATTGCGTTTTTTTTAATATCTTGGATGTCCGGCTCGCCAGTCTATCGTGCATATTTTTTAAGAATATTGCTTTTTCATCAATATTCTTCCATTTCATTAAAAAATATGTTTATTTTGCTATTGAATTTTAAATTACTTATCGTAAATTAACCGGGTAATGTATGAAAATTTTGAATTCCTATCACTATTTTTTTTGTCGAACTGCTGAAATCCGTTCATCTTCTTCTCCAAAACACCCCAAAATTCCCAAACATTTAAATACTTATTCTGAAATATATTAATTAGATTGCCAATATATATTGGGGAAAGAATGCATGTTTTACCCCAAAAAACTGCAATCTGTAAAACGGAGAGATTATTATGGCTAAAAAAAAGAGATCATTCGCATGGTCACCAGTTCGAAAATTAATGAAGAAAAGTGGCGCCAACATCGTTGCTCGTGACGCTGTTGAAGCCTTAATCATAGATTTAGAAAAAACCGCTACAAAATTAACCAAGAAAGCTTTGGGTTTTGCCAGACACGCAAAACGCAAAAAGATTGCAAAAGAAGACATGGACCTTGCCATTAAATATTTGTAATTGTGGCGGATTACGTTTTTTTTTCTTCTTTTTTCATTTAGTGCTTGAAATTTTATTCTGATTCTATATAAAGGTTCTATAATTCAAATGAATAGTAATCTTTAATTAAAGACATCTCAACCTTTGTGCGAATAAGTTTACTAAAATCTTTTAAAATAATCATTAAGGATTATGATTAAAAAAAATCAATTATTTTTACTTTGACATAAAGAAAATTGAAACTATTATAATTATTATTAGTTCATTAGGTGATAAAGAATATTGGAAAAAATAACAAAACAATCTAAGGCAATTGATCGCTTCTCTAAAAAAGCAATAACACCAAATAAATCAGATAAAAGCCTTTTGGCTAAACATATTGTCTATTACGGTGATGTTTACGCTTCTCTCAAAAAAATTAAAGATAATTCGATTGATTGCGCAATCACCTCCCCTCCTTATTGGTCACAGCGTAATTATGGATTTGAAAATCAGATTGGAAATGAAAAAACCCTTGATGAGTATTTTGAAAAAATGCTCTCTATTTATAGCTTATTACGAAAGAAAATCAATAACAAAGGTATTTTTTTCCATAATATTGGTGATAAGTACATAAATAAATATGGAAATAAACCTCTTGGTATGATTCCATATAAATTAGCATATTTTATGATTCAAGAAGGATGGATTCTTGAAGATATTATTATCTGGTATAAACCGAATCATATGCCTTCAAGTGTAAAAAATAGATTTACAAACACTTATGAACCTGTATTTGTTTTTGCAAAAATGCCAGATAATTACTATCGTCTGAATAGGAAATTGAATAATTCCTCAAATATCTTAAAAATAAATCTTCAAACAATTTCTTATGCACATATGGCGACTTTTTCTGAAAAACTTGTTGAAAGTTTACTAAAATTAGGATTACCAAAAAATGCAACTATTTTAGATCCATTTGCAGGAGCCGGTACGACATGTAAAGCAGTACAAAATTTGAATGAAAGAAATAACTTCAAAATGAAAAGCATTATGATTGAAGCTAAATCAGATTATGTTAGCATAATAATGAAAAGATGTAATATTAAAAAAGAGAATATTATTTGTATTGATTTTATTCCGTATGAAAATAAAAAAATAATCGATAAAATCTCCATTTCTTCTAATAATATCGCTTATGATGATATTATTCCTGAATCTATCATCATAAAACACTTGAAAACGCAGGAGGAATTCAATGAATTTATTCCTAATTTATTTAATAATGATTATTCTGACAATTTGGATGATGACGGATTACTATTTATTATTTTACCTGATCATGATATTGAAAAAATATATAGTATTTCAAAGGCAAAAGGATGGATTATCCGCAATATGCTTGTTATCCCTACAAAAGATAAGAAGGATTGGGTTCCGATCTTTTTTTTAGTTAAAGACACAAAAATGGTTAGATATCAATTTCAAATTGATAATATTCGAATTAATCATCTTCATAAAATCGAAGAAAACTGGAAAAAGATTAATTTTCTAGGGTATAAGGTCATAAAATCGCGGGCTATTACGAAAAATCCTCAAAATGGGATTATAATAAAAGAAATTGGGAAGTATTCCAATGGATTGCCAAAATGGGTGGTTGTACGGTGGGAAGATTCTTCAATTAGTATAGAAGAAATAATTAATCCATCAAAAAAAGCGCCGGAAATTATATTTTCTTGTCCATTTTGTAATAAACAACTAATTAAGTATCATTTAAGTCGAAAAAAGATAATATGTAGTAAATGCAATAAACAATTATGGAGAAAAGGTGATATTTTTTCCATTCCAAAATTGAAATTGGAACAAAATAAAAAACCACCGATTATCATTTCAGAAAAAGAAATGAAAATTGTTGAAAAACAAACAAAACGGGATTATCATGGAAAGTTTAAAGATGTAGAAAGAATCAATATGGGTCAATCTCCAGGAGCGCGGGCTTCTGTTTCTGAACAATATTTCTCAATGCAACGATGTTATAAAGTTAAACAAAGTATGTTTTGTGATTATCTGAATATTCATCGTGAAAATATGGGATTATCGAAGAATGAATTAACTAATCTCTTTCCACCTGAATATAAGCATACAGTTGGTCATTGGTTAAGGAAAGATATGGGTGGTTCATTACCGAAAATTGAAGATTTGCTAACATTACAGAAAATTCTACATCTTGATGATGTTTATGTTCAATTTGTAAATCGGTTCGGTTTAAAACTCCAGACTGTAATGGCAAATTCAAATGGAAAGAACCCTGGCGATTATCTTGAAATGAATATACCAGATCTAAAAAAAATGTTTGAAAAATTAATTGATTGAAATATTCATTTGTGGTGAGAAATTTAATGAACTTTTGATGATGCAGAAATCAGAAAACTTGGGGAAAAAAGTGTAGATTAGTCTCGACAATACTGTAAATGATATTTTGAAACAGAAGATATTATAGCAATCAACGATCAACAGTGATAAGACAGAGAAAAATTTCTCTATTCAAATACAAAAGAGCATGGAAAAAATGTCGGAGAATAATATTAAAAATGAACAAAATGTCCTACCGACAACTGATGAACATCTATCTCAGAAAGAAATTATTCGCATGTATGCTAAGTATGTGAATAAACCTAAAGCTACATTTTTCAAAAGCCTAAGTTTAGGGGTTGTGCAAGCTCGTCGTGAAGGTTTGCATTTATATACTGTTTCAGGACACAGAAAGAAAGATCCTCCAATTGATTTGCTTAATTGTCGAACCAGTGGTGGTGTATTTAATTTTGGGCATCGTAATCCTGAATTGATTGCAGCATTGAAAGAAGGCTTGGAAAAAGGGCTGGATATTGGCGATCATCACATGATTAGTGAACAACGGGCATTATTGGCTCGTGATTTAGCACAAATTTTGCCTGGAAATATATCAAAAACCCAATTTTGCGTAGGTGGTGGGGAAGCTATTGATTTGGCAATTAAATTATCCCGTGCATTTACCAATCGGAAAAAAATTGTTTCAGCTATTCGTAGTTATCATGGGGTTACTGGATTAGCTATGGCGGCGGGAAATGAACGATTCCGCGGTCCATTTCATTTTGATTTTCCCGATTTTCATCGAGTACCGTTCGGAGATCTGGATAAAATGTTAGAAGCTATTGATGAATCTACAGCAGCGGTAATCTTGGAAACAATACCAGCAACAGGTGGTATTCTTATTCCTCCACCAGGATACTTGAGCGCAATAAGAAAACGATGTGATGAATGTGGTGCCATCTATATTGCTGATGAAGTTCAGGCAGGTCTTGGACGAACTGGTGAATTATGGGGGATCTATGGAGGCATTTATCCCGAAGAACGTGTTGAGCCTGATATAATGGTTTTAGCCAAAGGAATGAGTGCTGGCTTATATCCCATGGCAACATGTTCCTACCGTCCTGAAATTGAAGCTGTTTTTGAAGAAGATCCATTTATACATATTTCTACTACAGGTGGTTCTGAATTGGGTTGTTATGTAACCCGAAAAATGTTAAGGATGCTCACTGCCCCTGGTTTTTTGGAGAATGTAAAAGTTAGGGGTAATCAGTTGGAGGAAGGATTGCTGTCGATTAAAGAAAGTAGAAAAGATATTATAACAGAAATTAGAGGTCGGGGATTGATGTGGGGTTTAGAATTTATTTCTGAACGATTTGGTATCGGTTATACCCTTTATATGATTCAAAATGGTGTTTTTGCTGATTATTGCGGTAATAATGAGCAAACAATCAAATTGATGCCACCTTTAAATTCTACTGAAGAAGATATTTCTGAAATTCTACGGCGTTTAACTATTGCTGCTGAAAAGCTTCCAACCATAAATAAACAAGGAGGAGATAAGTAATGAGTATGAAAGGAAAAATGGGAGTATATCTAAGCAAAATTCAGAATGAATCAGGAGAATTTGAAATTCTTCAGCTTTTTGAACGATCTTTAGATACAGTTCATCCCGAGAAGGGCGAAATTCCTATAAAATTGCTGGGCTTCGGCGAAATTAGTATTGTATTTGAAATCCTTACTGAAGAATTAAAAGGGTTAGCATTTAAGCGTCTACCACTATTTGAAAGTGAAACACAAGTGCTACGACACATTAAAGCATATCAAGATTATTATTCACTTTTGACTGAGAAAGTGGGACTTATCATTCCTGAACAAAGAAGTATTTGGGTTTATATGAATGAAAAACATACAAAAATTTCACTTTATTGTATTCAGAAGAAAATACCTCCAGAAACTGTTATTAGCTCAAAATTGGCAACAATCACCTCTGACGAATTGCATCCAATTGTTGATTTAATTTTGGCTGAATTTAAAAAAGTATGGTATTATAATAGAGAAAACCAAGATCAGATTGAGATCGGTCTAGATGGACAAATTTCAAATTGGGCTTATATCGAATCAAATGAAGGTACTCATGTGGAGTATCTCGATACTTCTACACCACTATTTAGAAGAGCAGGGGAAGAAGCTATGGAAGTTGCGTTGTTTCTTAAGAGTGCTCCGAGTTTTCTTAGATGGATGTTAAAATCATTAGCCACTGAAGTAGTGGATCGTTATTACTGCTTGCGGGATGTACTCATTGATTTAATTGCCAATTTTTACAAAGAACAGCGACCTGATTTGATTCCTGCTTTGATTGCTCAAATCAATGAATTTATTTCACAAGATCTCTCTGAAATGGCAATCAAACCAATCTCTGAAGAAGAAGTCGCAAAATACTACAAACACGATAAATTCATCTGGAAGCTCTATTTAGGCCTAAGAAGATTCGATCGTTTCTTAAAAACAAAAATTCTTAGACAGAAATATGATTTTTATCTTCCTGAAAAAATTAAACGTTGATTACTTTAAAAGGAGTAATTAAATAATTAACTTTTTTTTTTATGTAGAGTTAACATAGCCAATGGCTGAAAATATTCCTCGAACTGTAGTTAATTCAAATACAGAATCAAGTGCGGGAAATTCTTCGCGCTTTCCTTCATATCTTGGGATAATCTTTCTTCTTATTACCACTATCCTTTGGGGATCTACATTTACTATTACAAATCAGATTACTCAGTATGTTTCACCAATGTTTTATATGGCCATTCGCTATTTAATTGGGTTTTTAGTTTTTTTACCCTTCTTTCACCATTTTCGACAAACTAATCTTGAGTTTTGGAAGATCACACTTAAAGCTAGCAGTTTATTATGGGCATCATTTGCTTTACAAACTATAGGAATTCAATTAACAACTGCAGCAAAATCTGCTTTCATTACAGGATTAAATGTGATAATGGTTCCTATTTTTGCAGCACTCATATATAGACAAAAAGTTCGAAAAATCATATGGATTAGCACGTTGTTAGCGTTGATTGGAATTTCTTTAATGTCGCTATCTGGTCTTAATAGATTTGAATTTGGAGATTTTTTAGTATTTCTGTGTGATATTTTTTATGCGTTGTATATTTTATACTTAGAAAAGAAATTACCTCATGTAGATTTAATTGCTTTTAGTGCTTTTCAACTGGCTTTTCTTTCCTGTTTTTCTTTTATCGCTTCTTTTATTTTTGAAAACTCATTTTCAAAGTTTACCCTTTCTTTGATTTCATTAGTACAACCTCCATTTGGGTGGTATATTTTATATATGGGCCTTATTGCTACTTCAGCTGCAACTTTATTTCAAATGAAAGGGCAAAAAATGGTTTCTGCCACTCAGGCTGCAATAGTCTTTGCTTTAGAACCCATTTTTGGGGCATTTTTTGCAGTGATTATTGGAAACGAGGAATTAACATGGCAAATTATTGTTGGAGGTACATTAATAATGGCTGGAATTTTTCTTACAATTGAAATATTGCCTAAAAATCGCCAAAATCTAATTATATTATCCGAAAAGAGTTAAAAAAATAAAAAAAAACAAAAATAAAAACAAAGAAGCAAATTTTTAAAAATTTAAAATAAACAAAATCTAAAAATCTAATTCAACTTGTTTTATATCCACCGATCTTGATTTTCCTTTCCCTTTTTCCTTTGCCATTGCTTTCTTTTTCTGGTGGAGTAATTTTATTTTTTCTAATCGCATTTTTTCTTCGTAAGTAATGACTTTTTCAGGAACAATTGTGGGATCATCGTCAAAATATCCCAAATCTTTATTAAATTCAGGTATAAATCCTTCTGAATCGTATAAATTTTCAAATCCCATATGTCCTTCAGGACTGTGAAATGTTGTTTTATTTTTTCGTTTTGGGTGATATTTTGGATTGTTCCTTTGCTTTTTCCCGTTTTTACGCGACTTGCTGGTAGAAAGATTCTTTCGTGCCACTCTCAAATTCTCTCCTCAAGTGCTTATCGTAATAATAGAATTCGTTCTATAAAATTTTATTTTTTTAGAAAGTTAATCAACCTTTTTTTTTTATGCGTTGAAATAGTGCTGTCATTACTAATGGGAAACCTATGGTACTATCGACCCAAATACTCTGGTGAGCTGCATTAACTGCATATTTTCCCCATGAAATGCTTTCAGAAATGGTACAACCTGATAATCCTCCATCATACTGTGTGGCTGTATGAAATCTTACACTAAAATTGTATCCGTCATAGACTCGATCTTCTTCTGTTAATCGCATCTGATCTAAGAATGGAAATATCTGTTGAGCCCAATTACGCGGAACTCCTCCTCCTAAAATAATTGAACCTGATTTTTCATGCTTTTTAATATTTTCAGCAAAGATTGGAATATCTCCTAATTCATCTATAATGATCTGATAGTCTTTTCGTTTTCGATATTTCACCAGATTTAATCCTAATTCTGAATCAGAAAGTGCTCCACAATAAATTGGTACATTATGTTGCGCAGCTATTGAAATAAAACTTCTTCCTGGTAATTTTTCTCCAAGAAATTTTAAGAACGCTGAAGGTGTTAGAATGATCTTTTCTCCTGGATTAAAATGAGATTTGATTATTTCTAATAATCCATCTTCAGCTAATGCATATCCACTTTCAGGTAAAAACGTATCATAAATTCGATTAATTCTATGTGTATATAGTTCATGATCATTAACGAATTCTGATCCAATGAAGTGACCTTGGTGCATTGGTTCTGGATCAAAAACATTAACTATTGAATGAATTAAATTTGCTCCAGTGGTTACAATGGCATTAAATACGCCCAATTCAATACCTTGATTTATTATTTCCTCCATTCCTGCAGGAATCATTGCACCAGCTAAAGTAAGAACTTTGAGACAGTTTTGTGTTTTCGTCATTTTAGTAAGTACTTCTAATGCATTACCTAAGTTTCGTCCTTGGAAAGAACAAGTCTGAAGATTAACCAGTGCATCTTCGACTGATTTGACTGAATTGGGATTATATGGGTGTATTTTTTTATGTAAAAAATGATCTTTTTGCATATTTTTCACCTGAAAATAAAATTATTATGAATATAAAAAAGAATAAGAAAATCTATATTTGAGTTTTTAAAATTAGAGAATGAAAACTGCTGCTGATAATACTGTGGTAAATTCACCATCTTTTTCGACAACAGCTGTAGCTGTATGGGACATCGTTTTAACAATTTTATCACTCATAAGAAAAATTTCACGACGTTTATCATATGCTTCATCTGGATCAAATGGAATTCCCAAAGTCGAAGCCAGCATACTTGCAGCTAAATCTTCAGCAAAATCACTGGCGGTTTCTTCATCTTGCCCAAAAGAATGATGTTCACTTAAATAACCATAATGATTCTCATCTTTTGGTTGAGCTACACCAATAGAAGCTGAGATTAGGCGGTTTTTTTCATTTGAACTGTGTTTTGCGAGAACTAGGTAAACAATTTGACCTGGTTTTAACATGCTTAATCCTTGTTCTCGGGGTATCTCTTGACAATTTGGGGGCAAAATTGATGATACTTGTACTAAGTTTAATGTTGAGATCCCCGCATCTCGTAATGCTGCTTCAAAGGATTGGAGTGATTTTTTTGCACGGCCTACTCCTTTCGTGAAGAACACATATTTAGGAATCATTGAGTTGTTCAAGGCATTTTGAATTTTAATTTTTCTGTTTTCTATCACAAAAAATTAGCAAAAGAAAAAATTCTATATTTGTTTTGAAGATTGATAAAAAAGTAAAAAATTAAATTTTGAGCACAAATTTTGGTTTTAATTTTAATTCTATCTTTCCCAATTGCAAATCTTCAATTTTATTGACAACTTTTTTACCACGATATGAAAATTGGGTTTCAGCTACATCGCTGAATATGGTAATTGCTTCTTCATTTTCTTGCTCGCATATAAAATATCGCATACCATCAATTTCGAGGACATCGGTAACCCTATTAATATGAGAGAGAAGATAGCCACCACCGTGAGGAACAACATTAAAATTAGCCAGATGATGATAAACGTTATTTTTTTTCGCTCGTTCTTCAAATCCTAAATTCACAATCTGTTCTGAGTTTAGATTTGGTAATGCACTAACAATATACATTGGTAGATCGGATCGTAACGCCACTGGAAATAATTTCTTTGGATCTTCTGTTATATGTTGAGATCCTAATAGTAATTCTCCATAAGAAATTAATCCTTGATGCATGGGGTTAGATATTACTTCTATTTTTCCAAAAAGCATTTCTGCGGCTTTTTTACGCTTTTCTGCGGCATACCAATGGGCATATTTGAAAAATTCCATAAAATCCTTTGCATCTGTTCCATCAAGATAGAGAATTGGTCCAAAGGGTGTTTCTATTTTTTTACATATATTTCTTAAATCGGGAGATTTATCATAATATAAACCAGGTCCTTTTTCTGTTTTTTGCCGTAATTCTGGCACTGAACCATGGATAACGAACATATAATTTGGATATTTTGTAGATTCTGAATAGTTTTTCTCAATTTCAAAAATATCAATAAAGTGGTTTCCTTTTTTAAAATCCCATTGAATTTGGATATTATCTATAAATACTTCTTTTTGAATAATTTTGTTAATATTTTGGATGATTTCACTTGGTTCTGGTAAAGTTTCCAAACCACCCACTAACATTCCACAAGCATTTGGTTTTGTATCAATAAAGATTAAAGGATCTTTGTTATCTCCCCAAGTTAATTTACCACCATAACCATATCCATTTTGCCATCTAATCTTATTTCGAGAAATTGTTTCATCGGGTGTCGATATAAATGTGGCATTTGGTTCTTTTCCGAGTTGTTCCTGCGCATAATGAATTTTTGCGAGGCCATACTTAAAATTCCAGCGACATAATGAAGATGCACCATCTTCAACTCCTAATGAAAAGTAGAAGGATTTTGCACGGTGAAGTAAATCTACCTTTGACAAGCTCGAAATTGGTTGCATTGAACAACTAGAAGGAGATTCATGTTAATAAACATTTCGCTAAAAAAGTGAACCAAATTTGGTATCTCAAAGAACTTTGTATTTTTATCAACTAAAAGAATGAATTGATAACTTTTGTAAGTAGAAATATGAAATTCATATCGATCATCCTTTATTCAATATTAATCAAGATTTATCAATATTTTTCAAAACGTTAGAGAAATTTGCGCAATGATGAAAAATCTCGCAAATAAATATTATATAATATAGCAAAGATCATTAAGGTTGACTCTTCTATATAGTATTAATAATTAGAAGGTAATTAAAATGGTTTTTACTCGACAATTAACAAAAGAAGAAACAGCAATTCTTCTTAAATTGCAGAATTTTGTGCGTTCTGCACATGCTGAATCAAATTCACATGATTATGCTCATGTATTAAGTGTGTGTAAATATGCAATTCAAATTGGGAAAGAAATTAAAGAGCCTGTTGATCCCTTCATTTTAAGTGCAGGGGCATTATTACATGATATTGGAAAGACAAATAATGTATTTTCCCACATTCATGGACTTTTTGGAGGTGCACTAGCAGAAGAATTTTTAGATGGGTTAAAAATTGATTCTGAACTTCGGGATGCAATCTGCCGTGTTGTGATTCGACATACTCCAACATCAATGATTCCACCTGAAACACCAGAGGAAAAAGCAGTATATGATGCAGATACTTTAGATCGTCTTGGATTGATGGGATTATTACGTGGTTTCATTGGAAAAAATGGTGCGATGGATAAAATTATGTATACTTATATGGAAAAACGAAAACACGATTTTAAAAAGCTCCATTATAAAGTGAGTAAAGATATTGGGCTGGAAGGTGAGCAAATGATGCTTGCATTTATCCAGATAATTGAAGATCGACTGAAAACTAGGATGGATTCAATTCATGACTTGTTTTCGAAAGAAGGTTTGTTGAATTCACATTAATGATGCCACTTTTTAATATTTTCATATTTTCATTTAAGATTTTGATCTTTCCTGGTCTTCCAAAGATCTAATAGGCATAACTGTTTTTGGATCATCAAATAAGATACCATCGATTTTCCATTTCATAAGTTGCTTCATTACTTCGATTGGATTGGAATAATCAATAAAATTCCATGAAAGTGCTTGAATTTGCAGAGAATGGCATTTATTAATAAATTTCTCTGAATCAATAAGTTGGGATTTTAAAGAAATCATCTTGAAAGGTAAAGGTAGGTGTTTTTGTGAATTAATATTATATAATTGATCAAGAGGAAATTCTTTACATTTGGTGATATTTAGGCATATTGGCACATCTGGACAAATTAAATGTGCATCTTGTAATTCTGGTAAAGAACGACCGCTGAATACTATTTTAGATGATAATTTTTTTTCTTTAATCATTTTAGCTGTTTGTATACCTGTTCCCTTTCTCTTCAATTCTATCATTAAATTAGGAAAAAGAACTGATTTATGCTCAAATTTATCAAATAATGTTGATAAACGTGGAATTGGCCATTTTCCATCCTTCGATCTAATTTTATCTAATTCTTGGCTGTTCCATT
This sequence comes from Candidatus Harpocratesius sp., assembly GCF_054039255.1. NCBI lineage: Archaea > Promethearchaeati > Promethearchaeota > Promethearchaeia > Promethearchaeales > Promethearchaeaceae > Candidatus Harpocratesius > Candidatus Harpocratesius sp. Next base: position 205,547 of record NZ_JBPLBG010000071.1, on the reverse strand, counting down.
GTGATAATTCTCCGCTTGCATTCATAGTACGATCTAATCGTGCATCATGGAGAATATATAGCACTTTATCTTGTGAAAGTTGAACATCAAGTTCAATAAAATCCATCAATAATTGTGTTGCTTTATTAAATGCTTGAAAAGTATTTTCAACCACCCCAACCCGAAATCCCCGATGAGCAATGTAAATCATTTTCCTTATCTAGATATTTTTTTGGGAATTTAACTTTTGCAATAAGAAAAAAAGTCACTTTTTCATCTATTGACAGGAAAGAAGATACATTTGTATCAATTTTACAATTCTATGTTGGAGAAAAGGATATTGGAAAAATGCTATTTACAGTTGATCAAAGTAGTTATTTTTGCATCTTTTTGCTCGGATCATCTGATTCATCATTATCAGAGTGGGAACAAGGGGTAAAAAACACATATTTTCAAATTTTAGATGAACAATCTATCCAATTTACATTCTTAGAATTAAGTCTTCAAATTGAATCTTCGGAATTATGCGTATTTATTTTAGCATTCACAATTTCTGATTCATCAGAATCAGTAAAAAGCAATATGTCCGCTTATTTGGATACCTATCATTCTGCAATTCAAGAATCTCAAAAAATAAGTGATACTTTTTTCGATGAATATTGCCAGACCTCTTCAAATAACGATTCTGATAACTATATTGATGATGATTCCACTAATGATAAAAAATTTAGCTTTAATGGGTGCGAATAAGTTTTCTAGTCTTACAATTATATATATTTTAACTTTTTTTGTGATAAAATGGGAAATGAAAGAGAAAATGCCAGCAAAATAGAAATTGAAATGAAAAATACATGAAATAACAAGAAAAAAAACTAATACGCATAAAATATATAAAATTGTATTTATTGGGCCGCCAAAATATCTGCAGCTGTTATTCGTTTTCGCTTTTCAGCTTTAACAATTTTCAAAGCATCTTTAGTTACTTTTGTTCCAACTTTTTCTAGTTGCTTAATCAACATGGTTACTGCATCTTCTGCAACTAATTCTGCCCCTTCTGCTTTCATTAATCGCCTAATAGGTGCTTTTGCGATATGTCCTCCACTCTTGGGTGGGTGTTTCTTCTTAGAAGCCGCTTTTTTGGGTGCAGCTTTCTTTTTTGGTTTTGCTTTATTTACTTTTTTCTTAGCCATAATATATCACTTTTGGTTGATCTATGATAAAAAAAATTCTCCGCAAAAAGGAGTTAACTTCATATACTCCTTATTTTGATTAACTCATTTTGCACTTTTAAATGTTGTCGCCTTTGGGTGAAATTCCTTCCATCCTTTTCTATCTCCTTAGAATTTTTCCCGACAAATAACGACTATGATTTTTAAATTAATTATCCAAATGAGTCCGTGCATCATAAGATGTGAATTCATTTATACTTCAAGGACCAAGTATAATTTGTATATGAAAGATTATGCAATTATTAATAATCCCATTGCAGCTGCAGGAAAGACCAAAAAACAATTTGATCTTGCAGTAAAAACTCTTGAAGATTTGAATGTTTCCTTTGATTTATTCAAAACTGAACATTTTGGCCATGCTATTGAATTAGGTGAGACTTTAGCTAAAGATGGATATCGTGTTATTGCAGCTGGTGGAGATGGAACATGTAATGAAGTATTAAATGGTGTAATTGCATCAAAAACTAATGCTTTATTGGGGTTTATTCCAATTGGAACTGGGAATGATATTCCTGGTGCTGTAGGATATGCACCAAAACAAGTAAAGCGCGCTTGTGAAATAATTGCATCAGGTGAAAGTGGACCTATCGATATTGGCTTATCTCTAAATTCAACTGGTGAAAAACGGTACTTTTTAGGAATTGGAAGCCAAGGATTTGATGCTGAAGTAACTAAACGAACCAATGAAGGTTCAAAAATGCTACCTGGAACATGGAATTACATTGCTTCAGTTGTAAGAACTGTTTTTGGTTTTAAAAAACAACAAATACGCCTTACTTTAGATAACGAAACCTATGAAGGTGTATGCAATTTGGTAGCAGTAGGCAATGGACCAACATATGGAGGCTTTATGTATATGTGTCCAAAGGCTGATGTTCATGATGGATTATTTCACATTTCTATGGTAAATATGGGTAGATTTGAGTTACTTTATAAATTTAACACAATGTATTCTAAAACTTTACATCCAGATCCACATATAAAAGAATTTATCAGTCGTACAGTTAAGATCGAAATGGTTTCTCAAGATGATCCTTCCTACATTGCCCAAGTCGATGGTGAAATCATAGGGAATCTTCCTATTCAATACGAGTGTATAAAGGATGGTTATATTTTCATTAAACCGCGAGAGAATGAAGCTGAAATGTGGTTTAAAGAACGTTATGGAAAAAAATTCTTTAAATATGTAGAACAACTAAAGAAAAGTGGAATTGATTATTATTAAAAAACGAAAAGATTCGCAAAAGTTTAGAAAACAAAAGAAAATCGGTAAAAAGTCCCGAGATTCGACCAATTATCAGATGCTCCAGCAATCTGGCGAAAGTTTTCCAATTTATATTAAGAAATCCAAATTCATTGCCGTTGCTACTAGTGTTTTTTCTGAACGTGAAGTTCCTTTTTTTTTAGAAAGAATGAAAAAAAAGCATCGGAAAGCCAATCATTATTGTTATGCATATCGTATTTTTGAATCTGGGGGGATAATTCAAAATTCGTCTGATGATGGAGAACCTACAGGTACAGCTGGAGATCCAATTTTATTTGTGCTAGAAAAAAGGAGATTAGTTAATATACTTGTGCTTGTAATTAGGTATTTCGGTGGAATAAAATTAGGAAAAGGTGGATTAGTAAGAGCCTATGGAAATGCAACTATTCACATTATCGACCAACTTGGAATTCAACCTGCGAACAGTGAAAAAAAGTAATAATATAGTATATTCTATGAACGATTGTTAGGGATTTTCGAGGATTTTATTTAGTAAAACTTATTCGCACAAAGAAAATAGTGTCAATTCGAATTTTCCTTCATTTCAATTAATTTTTTGGTAATTTTACATACCAAATAAAAAAAGAAATAAAATAAGAAAATGTAAGTTTTATGCTTCTAAATAACGGATTGGAATTGAAAAAGGAAGATTTCGAGATGATGTTCCAATCCATAATGTGTATTCGCCTGGTTCTTCAATAAATGCGTGTTTTTCTTCAGAATAATATCTAAATGAATCTGATTCTACTTCAATTTCAAATTTCTTTTGTTCTTCTGGATTCAACCAAATTTTCGTAAATCCTTGTAATTCTTTTTGTGCTCTTTCGACATTTGAGTGAATTGGTTCGACGTATACTTGAATTACTTCCGCTCCTGAATATTTTCCTGTATTCTCAATTGTTCCTTTAATAAGCACTGGCTTTTCTTTTGTACATATTTCATTATTGCATGCTATATCTCGAATTGAAAAAGTGGTATATGATAAGCCATAACCGAAGGGAAATAGTGGATCAATACTATATTTATCAAAATAACGATAACCGATGTAGATACCTTCATTATAATATATTTTCTTCGCCTTTAAATCTCCAGGGAATGTGTTTTGAGATTGATGTGCAGGATGATCCTTTAGGTATTTTGGGTAAGTTACTGGAAGCTTTCCTGAAGGGGATAATTCACCAAAAATAATCCGAGCCAGTGCTTTACCTCCCATCATACCAGGATAAAATGCATTAAGTATAGTTGGTAGATCATCATACCAGCGAAATATATCCACAGGACTCCCTGCAATCAAAATAACAACAGTATTAGGATTTTTTGCAACTGTATCATAAATAAGATTTTCTTGTTTTTCAGAAAGAGCAAAATTTTTCCTATCTGAACCTTCTGTATCACCATCAACACCAAAAATTATATTTCTGAACATATTTCCGCCATGATCTAAACCCAGAACCAATAACACTGCATCAGCTTCATCAATATTATCAAATTTATCTATGATTTTGATCTCTTCACTTTTTTTTGCTTTTTCATTATAATTATTGATATATTTAATGATTCCTTCTTTGGGAGTGATAAAAAAGGGGGGAACTGCGGCTGAACTTCCCCCTTGGAAGGGTTTTCCAAATTTCTTATTCGCATTTGGCCCAATAATTGCGATTTTTTTCATATCCGATAATGAAAACGGTAGAAGATTATTTTCATTCTTTAATAACACCATACTTTCTTCAGCAATTCGTTGAGCAACATTTTGATGTGAAGGATCATCAATAACTTTCGGAATTCTATCCATTAAGATATTTTTATCATTCAATAAACCTACTCGGAAAAACGTTTGAAGCATCGGTCTAAGAGCAAAATCAATGTCTGATTGGGAGATTTCATTCTCTCGTAGTGCTTTTAATATTTTTTTCGGTGTTAATGTTTTACTCCAACTTGGCATTTCTAAATTTAATCCTGCTTTAATGCAACTTGCAGCCCCCTTAGTCCAATTTGCAGCTCCCCAATCAGAAACCACGTGTCCAGTAAATCCTAATTGTTCTCGTAATACAGTTTGAAGAAGAAATTGATTTTCTGCAGCATAGACTCCATTTATTTTATTATATGAAGCCATTATTCCCCATGGATCAGATTTTTTTATAACTCTCCTAAAATTACGTATATAGATTTCAAATAATGTACGTTCATCGATTTCAACACTGATTTTCATACGCTTAGTTTCTGAATTATTAGCAACATAATGCTTCACACAAGCAGCAATTCTTTCTGATTGAATACCTTTAACTAATTCTGCTCCAATTTCAGAAGAAAGAAAAGGATCTTCACTTAGATATTCGAAATTTCGCCCACATAAAGGACTCCTAATTAGATTAATTCCTGGTGCAAGTAATTGATGACGCCCTGAAAGCTTAACTTCTTCACCCATAGCTTTACCCATTTGAAATGCCAAATCACGGTTCCATGTCGCAGCTAATCCAATTGTTGCAGGAAACCGAGTACGAATTCCTTTCCTACTTGAATGATAGGCCACTCCTAAAGGTCCATCTGTCATTCCAAAAGAAGGTAAGCCTATTCGATCAATAGAATTAGTAGTCCAAAAGTCTTTTCCTCTAAGTAGTTGAATTTTTTCATTAAGAGTTAATTTGCTTAATAGAATTTCGATCTGTTCGTTTATTAGTGGGTTATAATCAAAATTATCATGATCATTCTTCATAATATTCAACTGAGGATCATTAACTCACAACTTGGTAAATATCTTCTTTTTCTTCTCTCCTTTTTCAAGTGTTGAAAAAATGGAATCGTATCTATATTGTCACTTATCTACATTGAATTTTCTAACATAATTTGCAAAATGGTAGAACAACAGTATTTTAAAGGAATCGCACTTTGCAGATAACTGAGAAAATTATGAATTTTTGGCAAGAAGTTATTTTAGCATTCATTCAAGGTATTTTAGAATGGTTACCGGTAAGTAGTGAAGGATTTCTACTTTTATTTTCTGTTAATCTTTTTCATGAATCAGAAGCATCAGCATTTCGTTTAGCACTATATTTTCATTTAGGGACTGCATTTGCTGTTTTCGTAAAATATTGGCGCGATTACTGGGAATCAATAACAAAAAACCGAGATGTATTAAGATTTTTAATTCTTGCCACTATATCAACTGGAATTTTTGGAATCCCCTTGTATCTTTTATTAAATGATTTCTTAAGTAGTAATGCAATGACAGGAATGATTCTAACATTTTTAATTGGAGTCACCTTGTTAATTACTGGAACACTTTTAAAAACAGGAAAGATTAAAGCAACAGATAAAATTTCCTTTTCTGAACGAAGTATTAAAGATGAAATTTTTCTAGGTGTTTGTCAAGGTTTTGCTATCCTTCCTGGTATCAGTCGTTCAGGAACAACTGTTACATATCTCCTTCTTCGAGGATATAAGAAGGAAGATGCTTTTTATATGAGCTTTATCATAAGTTTACCAGCTGTAATTGGAGCAGTATTATTTGATCTGTTTTTTACACAAGAATATTCATTTGCACTAAATGGAGAATTTTTAATCTTGATTCTTATTACAGCTTTAGTAGGTTATTTGAGTATGGGTTTTCTTTTGCGAATGGCGCGAAAACTGTCATTTGATTTAATTTGCTTTATTTTAGGAGGAATAACTATCCTTTTAGTAATTTTATTATCGATTTTTTAAATATTGCCTTTATATTTGATCTCTTTTCTTTTAATTCTAATAATATTGAGAAAAAATATCATTTTTTGATTAATAATAAAAAAAGTAAAAAATTTTGAAGGAGATTAATTTATATAATCAAATTTTCTTTAAATATAATTAAGTATATTAAAAAGAAGTGATATTTTTTGCAAGATCAAATAAAAACTGTCCCTCTTCCACAAAAAGCAACAAAAAAGTTTAGAAGCACTCGGATTGAAAATGCACCTCCTGATTTATTCGATCCAAATACTCCGCGTTTGGGACGTCGTGAAAGTGAACCCCATTCTGCTGAGGTTTCATATCTTTATAATGTTTTAAATACAAATTTTAAAGAGGATAATCGTGTTATTTGGGATTTACATCATTATTTTATTATTGAAAATCAAGAAATTGATTTACAATTTGATATCTCATTTTTTAAAGGATTATCGATACCTTATACTTTATCATCATATAAAGCCCAGTTATACCAAAATAGAGTACCAACAATGGTCATAAATATTCTCTCCAAAAGTACATGGCGGGCTGATGTTGGAGAACATGTTGATTACTGTAAATTACTGAAGATTCCTATTTATGTGGTATTTAGTGCCTACCATGTAGCCTCTGCAATCTATAAACCTCCATTTTTACGAGCATATATTCTTCAATCAACAGGTGATTATAAAATAGTGGAAGTAAGAGAAACAACTATAAATGAGGAAACTTTGTGCAAAAATCCTTCTGTTGTTATTGATTTACGTCCAATTCTTAATTTTAGGTTAGGAATTATGAAATTAAAGGAAAAACATGAAGGGAATCTAAGTTTATATCGAATTATCATAATAAAACCAACTGTCTTAAAAAGATATTTCACAAAAATGGAGAAGGAGAAAGCAAGAGCAGACCAAGAGAAAGCAAGAGCAGATTTATTTGAAAAAAAATATAAAGAACTTCAAAATCAATTAAAAAATTAAAAATCTTGATCAATCACTTATGTATTCATCATTTTTTGTTATTTGATTACCTATTTTTCATCATGATAAAAATAATTTTAAGGATTCCATCCAAGATTAATTCAGATTGAAATGTTCTTGAATTTAATGATTATTTTACAATTTGGAGAATTCTTACTGAATCATCTTAATTCTATTTTGATTGGATTTAATACATTAATTGGGTTGATTATTTTTATTCGAATGATGATTCATTCACGGGCCGAACTAAAAACTGCTCCAAATTATAAATTTCTTCAGAAAAGTAGTAATTTTATGAGTTCATTCGCATATTCATTAATGGTTGCCTGCACTGTAACTTTTATTTTTGCATTGCTTTCATCAATGATCGCTGTAAATGCTCTTTATTATATTAATAATTTTAGGCGAGAATTTTCCAATTACAATCAACTTATTGCAACATTTCAATTTCCTGTTTTCCTACCCACGATTCTGCTAATTATGGGAAGTTTTGCGATTTTTTATTCTTTTATTGAGTACATTTTATTGGCTCAACCTTCCCAAGATGGCCCTATGGAGATTCAAAGGTGGATTGAAAAAACATTTATTGATCGATTTCACCCACCTTGGAGTTATATAATGGCTCTTATTGTCTTTTTTGTGGTTGTTCTTCTTGCTCCTCTCATTACTACAAAAATATCTTTACAGTTTTGGACAGGATTGCCTTCTAATGCAAAAATTTGGCTTGTTGTTTTAATCTTTTTGGTTTGGATTATGCTGGGACCAATTTTTTACCTTTCTTATTATTCTCAGATAGGAATTGCACAATCTTTTTATCGTGGAAGGAAAATTAACTTAAAAAAAGATAAGAAGTCTGCTTTCTTTTATTACATTGCGATTTTAGGTATTATTAGTACGATTTATTCTTTTGGGAAATATTTAATTTTGATATTTGATGCCCGTCCTGATACAGCATTAAATCCGGTAGCCGCTCAAGGGGATTTTTGGCCAATTATATTTAATTTTATCAAAGAACATAGCAACTGGTTTACACAAGAACAAATTGAATCAATTTTAGCCTTTTTTGCCATATTTCCCCTAGGTTTCACTAGTTTTATATTTACAACTATTATTTTTGGAATTGTCGGATTCTATGCAAAATTTCTGAGTAAAGAACCTCTTAACACCCCAAAAATGGTATTATTTGCTGCTTATATTATTACTGGTATTGCTTTTTCAATTTTCATAAATACTATTGTAAGCTTTCCATATACGTTTCCAACAAAATTTTTAAATTCAATTGGTTTTCCTTTAAGCACTCGAAAAGTAGAAGATCAGATTCTTTTGCTACGGATTTTTGCTATACCGCTATTAATTGAGAAATCTATAAATCTTTTCTTTTTAATTAATTTTATTTTTGTGAATAAATCAATAAAACAACAGATGGAAAAGTTAATTTTAAATCAGGCGATTATTTCTGAAGATTTTTCCATTTTTCAGAAATATATGAATCATAACGATCCGCAAATACGATTAAAATTGTTTAAGCATCTTCTCGATTATATTAAACTTGATCCAAAAATATCTGAAAATGCCAAGCAACAACTTGCAGATATATTTTCTTCATTTATTTTTGATGAGGATCCTGAAATCCACCAAAATTTTATTCAAAATTCTTCACTATTACTTGGATATTTCGGTTTTTCCCAACAATTGCAACTTGCATATCGATTAATTGCTAAAGAATCACCACAATCCATAAAAATGGGCTTTCAAGTATTAAATCAAATTTTAAAATCGACAAAATTGCTTAGTCGTACAGAATTGTATGTTTTTTTAGAAACATTGAAAAAGATATCTCTAAAATCCTATAACAAGAAAATATTCTCCCAGCTTACTGATTTTCTTAGTAGTCTACGCAGATATTTTCCTGAACTAACTCAAAATTTAGTTTTATCTTTTATTCAATCAACTCATCGCTTTGAAATTTTGCTAGGGTTAAATTTTATTACTCAATTTCCTAAATTTCTTCAAAATGAAAAATTATCAATAATCTCTTCTTTACGTAAATTCCTTACCCAAATGGATGTTGAATTGGTTCAGAATGCATTACATGCTTTTGTTCGTTTTGTCACAATTGATATTACTTTAATTCCTGATTTGATGAAAGAATTTAATCAAATTACGTTAAATGAAGAACCAATTATTCAAGAGAAAATTGGTGGTGTTGTTCAGTTTAATTTGCTGCGTCCTGAGTGGTTTATGCAATTTTTCGATTACCTTAAAATTTATTTGGAAAGTTATAACTATAGAATCAAAGCAGATGCTCTTATTGCTTGTGGGGCAATGACCTCACCCATTTCAATATATCAGTTTTTTGATCATATCTATCCTTATTTACTTCAAAACATTCAAGCTGAAGAAATACAAGTACGAAAAGCAGTTATTTCATCATTAATTGTAATTGCGCAAACACGTCTTGATATTTATAAAGATTCTCGATTTCATCGATTGTTTACATATTTAATTGTTGATCCTCATTCTGAAATTCGGCATCAAGTTTATCGTTTTTTCAAAGATGGAGATCCTGAATATCTTCTTAACGATATTGCTGTTTTATTAAAAACTCCATTGGATTTGGAAATAAGAGTCGATCTTTTGAATATTTTATCACAGATCATTCCCTCAATTATTCCTTATGTTGATGATATTGATCTTTTTTCAATTTTAATGCAACAATCATTTGATACTACTGAAAATAAAGTTAACCTTTCTGTCATTCAAAATTTACAAGATGATAAGACAACTTTATTTGGATTTACTCGTTTTCATTCCGCTTTCACTCTTTTTGATTCAGTTGCTGCCCTTTTATATGATTTAACTTACTATATTCCAGATAAATATCCAATTCTTATTCAATTTTCCAAAAGTCATCAAAATTTGGAAAGTGATTTAAGCATTGCAAAAAAATTTGAATTTTATGCAAGAATCGTTTATGAAGAATTAAGCTTAGAACGAACAGTTGGCATCGATTTCTCTATTTCACAATTTGTAAATTTAGTTCATAATGATTTTTCAAAAATAAAATATCATAGTGCTGGTGTTTTGATAAAATATCTTCCGAAATTATTAAAAATTGCAGGAGATTCTCATCACAATCTTTTTCAGATTGGTTTTAATCTTTTAAAATTTAAATCTCAATTAACAGCAATTGAAAAGGGAAACCTTTTAGTATTTTTAACCGAAACGATCTCAAATAATGAACAATATTATCTTTCTAGTATTTCTCTGCTTGATTTTCAGAAGCAGAAATCAATTTTAATTATTCCCTATAAAGATGTTTTAAATCCATTTATGCTTTTTTGCATGAAAGATCCAAATCCTGAAATTCAGAGATTTCTTTTAAAATCCCTTCAATTGTTAATGATTGGATTTTCAGATGAAGGTAAAATTCGCGAATTTTTGATTCACACAATTCGACATTCAAGAGATCCTAAGATTAAATCATCTGCAATGAAGTTCTTTACTTCTCTTTCTATTGAGATAAACAACAGAGAAAGTATTTCTTTATTCTCGAAACAACTAAGATCATCAAGTATTGATGTAAAAGCTCAGGCCATTGATTCATTGGGTATTATTTTGCGTGCATTTCCAACAATTAGTGCGAATGATAAAAGATCTGAAGCAAGAATCGTCCGGACTTTATTATATCGTGCTTTTTATGATTCTTATTCACCTTTAGCCCCTATACAAATTCGCGCTATTATTATTGCACATTTACAAACAATCCTTTTGATCCAACCGAATTTTCCTGTTTCTTTAAAAATATTAGAACAATTATCTCGAGAACCTGATGAATCTCTTGCCTCACAAGCTGTTTCGCTTCTTTTCAATTTTATTGATTTTAATCAGAAGAAATTTGGTGAAGAACTGGTAATTCTTTATAGATTTTCTAATTCTACTCACTTTTCTGTTCAAAAAATTATGGCAGAACAAATTGCCCGTTTATGGGAGAATAAAATTCAAATCAGTACACTTTTTCCAATAATATTCAATTTAACAACTAGTAATTTCACAGAAATCCGACAATTAGTCTTTAATATTATTTTCAAGATATTTCGCCAGGATAATTCACTGATTGCACTTTTTCTTCAAAATTTATTTTCTCTAACTAAAAAGGATGACCATGAGATACGGAGGGATTCTCTGGAACTTATCCTCAATATTATTAATAATCTTCCTGTTTCTTTAGAAATTGTTGAAAAAGTTAATCAAATTGTTCTTAGAATGTCTGCAGATCAATCAATTGAAATACAAATATTAGTTTCTCAAAATATAATTAATCTTATTAATCAATATTCTCAATATAGTACAATTTATCTACATATTATATCGAATTTCCTACGTACAAATTATTCTGAAATTATTAAGAACATTCTCCCTGCTTGTCGAGTACTTATTCAAAAGAAAGCAGAATATAAAAAACTACTCAAGAAGCATGTTAAGAAAGTTTTTAAAAAAACTCAGAATCCTTTTTTGGAACCATTATTACAAGAGTTAACTTAATTCTCTTTTTCTTTTTCAGTATATGCAATCTTAATAGTTTTTAACAAATTTTCAAGAAAATCATAAGTTATATCTCTTGCTTCATCAATTCTTTTTAATTCATTCATAAAAATTTGGCTCAGTTTATTTCTTTCATAAAATATTACATTTAAATTTTCAGGATAGACTAATGCAAATAAAAAGTATGCATGTTTTTTTGTTCGTTTTTCCTTTTGGGTAATGTCTTTTATTGTTTGACTGTAAATTAAAGCAGATTTATCTGTATTAATAAACGGTAATGGACCAAATAATCCTTGATGATATAGCTGACCTTGACCTAGAGTAATAGAGTATAGACTTCCAGAATGCAAAACTTTTGCCTGGTAAATTGGTTCTGCTATATCTAAATTTATTGTTTTGTATATCATTGGTCCAATTTTTTCATCTATTTTATAAACAACAATGGCGATTTCGTCAATATCTTTATCTAAAAATGGCGATTCCTTAAATGGATATATTGGATCTTGCAATAAATTGATAATTTTGTGGATCAAATATCCTTCAATACCATTTTTTATTAAATCAAGAGAATTATTTGGAAAAACAAAATTTATTATCTCATTATTTAATTGGTAGTAAAAATCAAGTTGTAATTCTTGAGATCGTTTTAAATTATCCTCCAATTTCTTTTTAATGTTATCCCCTTTACCAAATGCAATTTTAGTCATAATTGAAATTTCTTCAATAAACAGTGTTAAAATTATTTGATTAATCTGATGTGACGTTTCTAAAGTATTATCTAGAATTTTAAGAATTTTATTGAAAAATATATCTTTTTCCAATTGAAATCTTTCCATTTTTTGATATAATTGGAAATATAAATTACGAACTAATAGTAAATCAGAAATTATTTGATATAAAAGATGATTTTCTTTTTGGCTAATAAATCTCGCCTCTGATAACAAGAATTCTGTTTCGTAATTATTCCCATTTTCCATAGTTTTTTTTGCTCGAAAAAAAAGGATTTGAATATGAATTAAAATTAATTTATATTTTTTTGAAAAACCATCTGCAATTTTTAAATTTTCATAAGATTTTTTTGTTTCCCCAAGTCTTTCTTCAATTTCAGCTAAAAAAATATATATTTCTGATAATAATTCATAATTTTCTGTTTCCTCAATGATATTAATCGCTTTATTCAAAAAATCTCTCGCTCGTAAATATTGTGCTTTAATTTCCCAAAATTTTGCAGAATAAAATAAAGCTTTTGAATATCCAATTGGATCTTCAATTTCACGATAGATTGTGATTGCATTATTAAGTAATTGATTAGCCTTATAGTATTTTCCTAATAATAAAAGGAGATGTGCTTGACCTACGCTTAACATTGCTTGCGACCGAAGATCTTGATGATGGATTGCAAAATCAATTCCTTCCTGGAAAAACTGATTAGCTTCTTGATAGTCTCCTATTTGTAATTTAGTTTCAGCTAAGTTATAATATATTATACATTTCCACAAACAATTTCTTTCAGATTTTGCTAAATTTAACGCCTTAAGTAATATTTTATAAGATTTCATCAATTTTTGCATTTTTCGATAAATTAATCCCTTATTTATCAATATTTGTAATATTAATGGAATATTATGTTGAAATTGATTAATTTGAATTGAATCTAAATATTTCAAAGCTATATCAAGTTTTTTTTGAGAATAAAATAATGATCCTAAAATACTTGCAGTCTTTGCTTCTTCTTCTGAAAAACCAAGACTCTGATAAATTCGTAATGCATTTTTTGAGTGAATTTCTGCCTTTTGTAGTTCTCCTCTTTCAATTTCAATAATTGCTAATCCTTGTAATGCATCAGCTTCAAATTCTGAAAGACTGTTTTTCACAGCGTGATCATAAATTTGAAAGTAAATATCTTTTGCAGATGAAAACTTAGATTGATTAACTAAAGATCTTCCAAGTAGATTTAACATATGAAGTTTTTCTTCTAAATTTTTCGCTAAAGGTAATCTTTTTTGAATTTCAGATTCAACCTTTCCTGGGTTATTTAAGAGTTCTTTTTCTTTTTTCAATAAATATGAACTAAATTCAGGATTCATTGTATAAATTTCTCTGGATTAAATTGTTTGCATTTAAGTTAAAGAAAATGGTAAATATATATTTTAGTATGGTATGGGAAGTAATTTACTTATATTTTTAAGAAAGTGCCCGACAATAAATATTAGTGGAAATTATGAAATACAAAATCGGGATTATTGTTACAATAATAGGGTTGTTTGTATCACTCTTATTCTATTCTGTTGCCCCAGTAATTACATATCTATTTGGAACTTATATGTTATTATTTATCATATTTTTATATTTCACAGATATTCGTGGATCATATAGGAATATGCAGCTTACTCAAGTTTCAACTCAAAACCTTTGATAATTATATAGTATTTTTTTTTTAATTATTTTGCTTGGAAAATAAGGAGGGATAATTTTGAGCCAAAAAAATAAATTTACGACTAATTTAAAAGATAAAATTAATCCAATTAGAAAAAACTTACTAAATTCAATAAAAAATGAATCAAAAATTGCATTGAATTATATTTCTTTTATTGAAAAGATATATGATGATCTCTTAAATGCTCGCCACCAAAAATAATTTTCATTATTTTTCTTCTTTTATTATTCATTTTCATGAATAAATGAACATTCAAATTAGAAAGAAGTGATACTTTTAAAATCATAATGAATTATAGAATTTTAACTAGTAATTTTAATATTTTGTATGTATATGAAATAACATATCTTTAAGGTAAATCACTATGTCTGATAATAATAGAGACCTAAAACAAGAAGAGAAAACTATCTTTTTAGGTGGTTTGATTATAGTTGTTCTCCTTTTGGTCATTTTTGCCATTAATGATTTTCCTGGATACTTATATTTAATTGTGGGATTATTAGGAATTACTCTGGGAGTTTTTTATATTCGCTCACAAGAAAAAGAGAATCGTTTTGAATGGATCAAAGAGTATATTTATGCTCGTGAAAGAGAAAGAAAAAAGGAATCTCTTAATTCCCAAAACCAAGAAAATAATGATCTATCAGATGAAGATGATAAGATCCAAGAAATAGATGAGTAGGATTTAATTATTTTTTTTTTTTTCAAAAAGAAAATCCAGTAATTCATCAATATATTTAACTTCTTTACTAAGCCAACTCGGATACTTTATTATATATTTCAATTTCTTAATATGGCGCCTATTTTTTAAATAAGTAAATCTAAATGCCTCAATAAATATGTTTATAGCATAAGGAAGATAATTTTCAACTTTTTCTTTACATTTTTCTAAGATTTTAATTAAAATGTTATTTAAAAGATCAATTGTTAAATTTTCTTCATGGATTAGCTGAATTTGTTTTTTATCTTCACCAAAATGAAATGTTTTTGGATAATCATTTTCAAGTGTGCGAAAAATGTTTACAATTTGGTTTTGAATATTCGTTTGTATTGATGAATCAATATATATTTCTATATCTTCAATTATTTGTATGATAAATGATAGTAGAAATTCTTTTTCAGTTGGATTGTCTTTTAAAGAAAGAATTCTTTGAATTTTACGAAGAAATTGTTTTTCATTTAATGGAGAAATAATATAATCTATAGCACCAGTATATAATGCTTTTATTATATTTTCACGATTTTCTAACCTTGAAAGAACAAGGATTTTTATTTGAGGTTTAAATTCGATGAAATATCTTAATAATTGAAGCCAATCTACATTTTGAATACATATATCAAAAATTATAAGATTAATATTCTCGTTTCTACATATATCTAAAGTTTCTTTTTCATTATCGCTCTCAAAAATTTCTTTAAATCCTGCTTCATTCAGTAGTTTTCGTAAAGATTGTTTAATGTATAATGTGTCCTCAATTATCAAAATTTTTTGCATAGTAATAATTCTCCTAATATCATTCATCAAATTATCTTTAATTAGTTAATTATTTGAGCCTTTGTTCTAATAATTTTTACTTTGTTAATTTTACTTATCTTATAATAATAATCACAACTCCAATTATAATTAGAATTACTCCAAAAAATGTTATTTTTGTAATTTTTTCTTTATTTATCAAATATGCAAGAGGAATTGAAAAGAGTGGATTGGCACTGGCCATTAAAGACATAATTGTTGCACCAGCAACTCGAGCAGCTTCTGTATATAAAAAAGCACCTAATGAAGTTCCTATTAATGAAGCAGCAATTAACCATCCATATGAAGTTTTAGAAATTTTTCGCACTGCTTTTTTCTCAGTAGAATAAAGTAAAGTTGTTAAAATCAAAAAAGCAGCAGGAAACCTGATCACATTGCCTAATATACTACTGTAAGGGCCTAAATCTAGCTGGTCATTAATTTTATTTGTAGCAAAATCAATAATTACCAAGCCTGAAGCCCATCCTAAACTCGCTAAAAATGCAAATAAAACAGAAAAAAATGCTTTTTTCTTAGTGTTTTTTGATAATAAATTGGATTTTATGGTTTCTGTTTGAATTTTCATTTGTTCTTTAGAAATAATGAAAACACCTGCCGAAATAAATAAAAAAGACACAATTATCGACCAATTAAATGTTTCATTTAAGAATATCAAAGATAGCACAAAAGAGAATAAAGGATAAGTCATTGAAATTGCTAAAGCTTTTGTAGGCCCTAATTCTTTTTGAGCTGTAAAATAACTTGTATCTCCTATAACTTGTCCGAATATGAAACTAAGAATAAGTAAAAGCCACAATTCCCATGAAAGAAGAAAAATTGATGATAATATGCCTGCAAACCAGGCTATAATGATAAAAGTTAGAACACCAATAAAAGTTCGAAATGTATTAATGAATATTGGAGAAACTTCATGATCACATTTTCTAAAGAGTATATTTGATGCCACAAATGAGAGGGTAGCTGATAATGCTAAAATTTCGCCCGCCATATCTAATGAAAAACTTGTGACAATTAATTTCTTTTCATAAGAAAGTATAATAATAATTAATGAAAATTGAATTATAATTAAAATATTATTTAGAATCAAATAGGAGTTTTTTAACATGGTAAAATGGTATTTTACGATCCCATTTATTGAATATATGAAATCTGAATTGCGTGAAATGAGTGAAGAGCAAAAAAGTGATTCAGATGGCCATATTGCTATTGCAATAATTACTTCATGTAAATTAGGTTGAACAATGGGGAATTTTTTTCCATACGAAGTGGTTCCGCTGTCAGTTCAAGAAGCACAAGAAGATAAGGGGCTGTTACGCATAAAAATCGAGAAAAAACCTGATTGGTTAGATGTATTTGTTGATGAAACATTATTATCTGACTTATCTGATCCAATGATTATCGATTATACCGAATTAAACGAAATTCAATTTCCGTTTGTTGTAATGAATCCCCAATTTTCTTCAGATTACCACTTTTATTTTGATCTTAAATTGGAGTGAGAATGAACCTTTGAAGGAAACCAATTTAAATTTATCTGGAATTCAAAGGGAACACCAAGCCGTTGGATATGCTCCTTAAGGTGAAAAATAAAAAATAGAAAAAGAATCGTGCTTATATCACATTAGTAATAATAAAAAGATCCATGGTTATAACTTTGAAAAAAACACGCTTAGAAGAATATAAAGAAATTTTAGTCCAAATTCCAGAATTAGAGTATAAACCAACTACACCTTTTATTCAAACAAATCAATTAACAAAAAATTTTGAAATTAATAATAATGTTATCCATGCTGTAGATAAAATTAGTCTATCTATTAAACAACATGAATATATCGCGATTGTAGGAGAAAGTGGTGCAGGAAAAACCACCTTTTTACATCTTTTGGGGGGTCTTGACCTTCCAAGTTCAGGTAATGTAATTTTAAGTCATGTAGATCTATCATATTTTGATCAAGAAACACTTGCTACTTTTAGAATTTTTAATGTAGGAATTGTCTTTCAGAATTATAATTTGATTTCTTCTCTAACTGCTATTGAAAATATATTATTTCCCATGCAATTATGTGAATTTGATGCAGATGAGAGTTTAACTCGTGCTCAGAATCTTTTAACTAAAGTAGGATTATCTGCTCGGGCGGATCATCTCCCTTTTCAACTTAGTGCAGGAGAACAACAAAGAATTGCAATTGCAAGAGCTTTAGCTTTAGATCCGCCCATAATTTTAGCAGACGAACCAACTGCAAATTTAGATAAAACAAATGCTGAGTTTATTGGAAGACTTTTTGAGACATTAAGAAAACAAGGAAAAACCATAATCGTTGCCACTCATGATGAGAAATTGATCAAACATGCACATCGAATTTTAGAAATGGCAGAAGGAAAATTTCTCAAAGATGAAGTAATTAGAGAAGTAACTTTTCAAGAAACAGATAAAGAATTAAATGAGGCGATATAGTGGGGTTTAGTTTTGCATTAAAAGATATATTTCGACATTCAGAGCAGACTCGTGCTTATTTTCGAAATTCTATTTCAATTTTTACATTGTTTTTCGTATTTTGGAATGTGATAAGAGGATTTGGATTTCTCTTTATGCCGAGTTCCATTCAGATGTTAAATTATACAATATATGAAATAATAACTCAATTTTATTTCTTTCTTTTTATAATTACTTCAATTTTAGCCATTTCAATTATTCTTTTAAATAATCATGCGATTATCCAAGATAGAAAAAAAGATATTGCAATTATGAAGGCAATAGGGACTTATCCTTCTCATTTATACAGTTTCTACCTTTCTGAATTGTTATTTTTAGTTATAATAAGTTTTCTTTTAGCATGGGTTTTTGCTTTTTTTATATATTTAGCGATTTACTTAATTTTAAGTCCTATTATCTCTATTGTTTCTTGGAATTCTGATCAAACATTTTCATTTTTATTTTTTGCAGGAATGCTCTTTGCTACTTTTATGGTAAATGGATGGGAAATTCGAAAAATTGGAAGGATTACATATAGTGAAGCAAAAAGTGGAATAATCAAAGCAGAAACAAACTGGAAGATTCAACCTGCAATACAGAAATGGCTTGCAAAACGATCATCTTCTATAAATTTAGCAGTAAGAAATGTACTACGAAAAAAATATAAAGTTCGCCAAACACTATGGCTAATATCGATTGCAAATTTGATTGTATTCTCAAGTTTATTTGGATTAGTCATTATTAATTCGACTGGACAAAATTATATTGCAAAAGCGCAAAGTGATTATGTTGTTGCGATAGGAGAGAATACTTTATTAAAGACATATGCAAATGGATATTCCAGTTTTACGAATTCAGATGTTTCACCTTTATTGGAAAAAGATTTTCTTGATATTAATTCGAATCTAACAGATTTTTCATCAGATTTAAGTAATTATTTAGATCATTATGATATAAATGGTTTTGATGCCAGACTTTTTACAGTTCAAACTATTACTGAAGATCCTGGTGTTGTTTTACAAACTTATGTAAATCTTTCAACAGGAATTGAGTATCAAGAATATGTTCTTATTGGAGGTAAAGATTCTAGAACAATCCCAATTCAAGGAGTCATCTTTAACCAAACTTTTCAAGATTGGTATTATGAAGGAGCGTTGCTTAATTATCAGTATGGGGTGGCAATCGGTGATACATTAGCAGGTGAAATTTATGAAAATCCATATGTACAATGGTTGATATATTCGAGTCTTGATACAAATCGGACTTATCGACTTAAAGTAAATGCAGTTGTGTTTGATACGTTCAATCATGGAAATTCTGCCTACATTTATTTGAATACTCTCCAAGAGACCTTGAAACGACCAAATTATATTAATTTAATTCTAATTGATTATAGTTCTCTCATGTTTTCAGCAGAAAATAATATTCAAAATTCATTTTTAGAAGGATTGGACACTCTTGTGAAGGCTAAAATGGGGAGTAATTTTGGAATTGTTGATTTAAGTTCTATCTTTTCAAAGAATATGAAATCTCTTCAAATTAACACTCTATCGTTATTAAGCTTGATCGCATTAATGAGTATAGTTGTTAGTTATAATTTATACAATTTTGAACGAGGTCGAATACATGAAGATAAAAAGGATTATGCGATTCTTTTATCCTTAGGGGCACGATTCTGGACACTTCGTAAAACAATTTTCTTTGAATTGCTATTTTTTAGTGGAATAGGAGTTATTCTTGGATTCATTAGTGCTATGTTTTTCACTTCCCTATTTTTAATGCAAAATGCAATTCGTCCGAGTATTTTGGTTCCCTTAAGTATTCTTTTTGGAATGATGATATTATTCATAGGATTGGCTATGGGGATTTCCAGAATGTTCCGATTTAAGAAATATATTGATTATTTGTCTATTTCTGCGTAAAGATCAAGGGATCTCGTTTTATTATATTTTTTTCACAATATTTTTCTAATCTATTCTTTATTTTACCTTATTTTTACGTGGACCGATAAATAAATTAATAATTTTCGGGATTTCTTTAATTTTTAACATAGTTTGAGCGGGGATTGCAATAGATTTTCCGATCTTTTGAATTGCCAATAAGCTATATATTATTCGCTCCAAGTAGTCAATTAAATCTCCAGGAAAGATTTTAATTTCAAATTCTTCCTTAAATGCTTCAATAATTTCAGAAATGGTTAATCCACTTAATCGATAATCAAAAATAAATCCTTCAACATTTTTTCGCCCACAATCACAATATGGAGAATCTTCACAAGTACAATTAAATATATCTTCGACCCAGCGTAAAATTACTTCATAAACACGACGATTTATGCGAGTCCTGCGTTTTTTTCCCATGTAATCTGCATGAATCATAGATAATATTGAATTTGAGAAGAGATTATTTGATTTAGATTGACGTTCACTTTTAAGACTTAACTCTGCCAACATCCGATTAGTAACGTATACATTCATAAACGAATTCAAATTTTGAGCCAAACGAAGCATATCTGCAGGGGGATTTTCTTCTGTAATTTGATGTATAAGTTCATTTCGAATTTCAATTGCTTGTTTTAAAGATAGGTAGGACTCTGCTACCGCTTTTCCAAATCTTGTTGTTCTAAATTCGGTATTATTATAAACTGGTTTTATCATTTTTTCTTGGTATAGGTATTTTACTGCAGATTTTAGATGAAATTCGCCATTAAACAGTAAGGAATGAAAAAACCTAAGATTGTTTTTGCTGATTCCTCGTTCAAGTTTACGATCAAAACTATACATACTAATTATTGCTAAAATCTCAGAATATTGCTTGTCATCATTAGGTGCTAATTTAAGTGGTTCAATTTCTCCTTTTAGCAATCGAATTGCCAATTGTTCTTCTGTTTCCATATATGATGCTATAAAAGATTTACCTGGTGTAATTAACAAATAAACCTTTCCGAGATCGTGTTTTTTTAATCTTCCTGCTCTTCCGCTCATTTGCTCAAAATCTGCAACAGTTAAAGGTTGAATTCCCATAGTAAGATTATAGAAAATCACTAAACTTGCTGGAAAATCTACACCTGCTGCTAAAGCTGCAGTCGTAACCACACAAGCAATTTTTTGCAATTCAAAGCTTTTTTCAATGAATTTTCGCTTTCCATAATCCAGTCCACCATGATATGCATATGCCTTAATATTGTTTTTTCTTAGCTGCTCTGCTAATTTTTCAGTATTTTTTCTTGAATTTGTAAATACAATTGTTTGACCTTTATATCCAAAACTGGAACGTTTTCTATATTCTTCTCGAACTAATCGACGCATATGCTTAAATTTTGTTGCTTCATCCATGCACATAACCATATGTCGCTCTATAGGAACTGGACGATCCTTATAATGAATTAAAGTGGCATGTAGGTGATTTGCTAGTTTTTCTGGGTCCGATATTGTTGCACTTAAGTATAACATTTGAGCTTTAGGCAAATATATCCGCAATCTTGCAATTAATCCATCTAAAATAAATCCTCGCTCCGAATCAGCTAACATTTGAATTTCATCTATAACAACTGTTCGAAAATCGCGGAGTAAATATGGGTGACCACTTCGTAAGAGAATATCTATTGCTTCATAAGTTGCAATAACCACGTCAGCTTTTGTCAAAGACCCAAAATCTTCTTTGATTCCATCTTTACGGGAAATGTGAGATATCCCTATTTTTAAAGCAGATTTTACCCCGATCTTTTCAAACTCTTTATATTCTTGGAATCTCATGTTGGCTAAAGCAACAATTGGGACTAAATATAACATTTTTTTGCTTGATTTAATAGATTTCATTTGTTTGAGAAATTTTTGCTGTTCTGCAGAAAATTGGAACGCTTCGAGCTTTTTATTTTCTATTTTTTCTTGAAGTGGAAATGGTGAAATCAAATTTTGAATTTTAATTAAAATTTCAATTTTATTCTCTATAATTTTACCAATCCCTGTCATTTCTCCAATCATGGTCTTTCCTGAAGATGTGGATGATACAATTAATTCATCTTGATTATGGAGTAATCCATGCTCTAAGGCCATGATTTGAGCAGGAAGTAATTCAACGCGATTTTTTTGTGAATAATAAATCTGTAAAGGATATGGGATGGGAAAATCCCAGATTGTCTGTCGTTTTTTTTCAGTTGATTTGATTTTTTTCTTTTTAATATTGACTAGAGTGGCTTCTCTATGGGCTAAGATATCAAAATTAGGACTAAATATATTCAAAACTTTAACTACATCATTATAACGTTTCAACATTTGTCGTAAATAGGATTTAAATGCAGAAGATATCTCAATTCTAGTTTTTAAACTGTTTATAATTTCATTACCTGCACATTTACGACAAACAAAAAATGCTTGATTTTTATAGCGATTAAATTCATCAATTAAGGTATATCGTTTTTCTTGCTTGCAAGAATGGCAAAAAAGGTAATTTCTGATATGGGGATATTGTAAATTCTCTAAATACTTGTAGATGGGTTGCAAAGATTTAAGATAATCATCCATTTGTTTTTTCTGAACTTCATGTGCTTCAGTTTCAACAACTTGATAATTTTCCAATTGATGACCTTGTGGGCGATTTAAATGGTTGCCGACAATACAAAATTGTGCATTGAGAATAAAATTGCGAAACTCTGTAGGATCTAATACTTTTAAAGCATTTTCAGGCACTGTTGCTTTTAAATTTCGTTTCCAGAATTTAAATGGGACAAATGAACCATTTTCAGTTTCAATATCAAATAAGACTAAACCTGTAAAAAAAGGGCGTTCACGATATCTTAATTCATGATAAAATGGATCATCTTTAATGATTTCAAAACAAACTACATCAAAATATTTTTTTCGAGGGTGCTCGTTATCTTTATCAAGAATAATAAAATATTTTTTTTTTTGCAATATTCCAGAAATACTGGGAGCCATACTTATAGTAAATGAAAATTATTGGCAATTTTTTTGTTTTTCTCTTTCTAATGGATCAACAATTAGAAAATAATATCTTAATATAATTTAATTATAGAAAAAAAGAGCTAAAATCCAAACGCGGATTTGATGTTTGTGTAAATATTGGAAATTTCCTGCAATTTTTGAGGATCATCCATAACACTTTTGATCCATCCTGCTAATCCTTGATCTCCTTGCTTGACCCAATCTAAAAACATTTCTACAGTCGCTCGGTTATCTGACATTTTTTATCAATCCATTCTTTATACGTTGTTGATACTTGTATTTTTGAAGTTAAAAATTTTCGCAATTCATATATTGAAAGGTTAAGCCATTAAATTATAAGAACTTTTAAAGATGAAAGCTTAATTAGATGTATGGTTATAAGTATTAAATCTCCAAATTCTGACGATATTTGGAATCGATGGAAACGCCAGAATGTTAAATCTCAAAATCTAGAAAAACATTATAAAATTAAAGGTTCACTATTTAATCTTGAAAATATTACTGCAGCAGAATATGTTAAGAGTGTAGAAAAGGGAGCTATTATTTTTTACAATAGAAAAGAAATTTCAAAACCAGAAAATGTAAAACCTAAAATCAAACAAGTTTCACCAAAAAAAATTAATAAAGAAAAATATTATGAATTTCGTCAATCGCCTTCAAAAAGTGATTGGAAGGATGATTTTGCTGTTCCCTTTTATTCTTCTTTGAAACCTGTGTCTTGTTCAAAATGTAAAGGAAAAGGAACCGTAACTTGTAATAAATGTAAAGGTGAACGTTTTTCTGTTTGTTCTGATTGTGGTGGTAATGAGAAAAAATGTAAACAGTGCTCAGGTACAGGAAAATTAACTGAAAGTATTACAATTGTGAATGAAAAAGGAGAAAAAGTAAAAAAAGAAATCTCATATCAATGTAATTCTTGTTTTGGGTCAGGTCATATTATTTGTTCAAAATGCGGTGGAAGAGGTAAAGTTCCATGCTCTTATTGTAATGCATCAGGTGTGTATCGTTGTGATGAATGTGATGGATATGGAATTATTTATCAATATGAGATCCGACCCGTTCCTTTTAAACGCGAATCACGTTCTGAACCCATTTTATATAGTTCAATGAAATTATCTGGTTTGGAATCGATGATTGGGAAAGATATTCAGCAAGCTATTGATGAAGTTGAAGGAATTTTAATCTCTAAACCCGATAAACAATTAGATAAAAAATTCATTGAACCTTCATTAGGGTTTCTTTCGAAAGATATTCAAAAAATTGCAAAATCTGCTAAGAAAGATTGGGAAAACGCACAAAAGGATTCCGATCTGAGCATATCTTTACCAATTTATCTCTTTCCAGTATTGGTACTTAAATGTGAAACCAAAAAGGGTCGGAAATTTCAAGTATATGCAATTGGTTCTGAAAAAAAATATCGCGTTTACGGTGAAATCTAAAAACTTTTGAAAATTTTGATCCATGATTGATTTTTTTTTCAATTTATCGAGGCATTCATATGGTTCGATCTTCCTTATCGAAAAATCATGATCAAGAATCGTTTTCCGCTAAATTAGTGATTTTAGCTCTTTCTACATTGATGGGCATTATTGGGGGCCTATTTGCGGCTTTACTTCGATTTCTTATTGAATTTCTTGAAGATTTTTTTAGAAATATAATGTTGCCGTTTGTCAGTTGGAATGTGGAGAAATTTAATTTCAGTTATCTTTTAATCCCTACTTTTGGTGGATTATTGGTTGGAGTAATTATCTCAAAATTTTCTAAAGAATCAAAAGGATCCGGCATTCCATATCTATTAGAATCTGTTACATTCAAAAGTGCGCAGATTTCTCCGAGAATTGGGTTTTTTAAAACCATTTGTACTTCTATAACAATCGGATCTGGTGGAAATGCAGGTAAAGAAGGCCCAATAGCATTAATAGCAGCATCATTTGGCTCATTTTTTGGACAAAAATTAAATCTTCATGTCGAAGATAAACGCCTTTTAATGACTTGTGGATTAGCTGCGGGTATTGCTGGTTCATTTAAAGCACCAATTGGGGGAGCACTTTTTGGATTAGAGATTTTATATCAAGGAATTACTTTATCAGCAAGTATACCTGTATTTTTAGCAAGTGTTGTTGGTGTTGTAATTACTGGTATTTTTTATGGATTTGAACCGCATTTTGCTGTAAATTTTGAGATTTCCTCAATTCATACTGTAGAGTATCCAATATTTATTCTTTTAGGTGTATTTTCTGCAGGAATCTCTTTTGTTCACTTTATTACTTATAGAAAAATTTCAAAATGGTTTCAGAAAATTAAAATACCTTTTGCATTCAAACCCGCAATTGGGGGGCTAATAGTTGGAATAATTGTAATGTTTTTTCCTTCTTATGGATTGTATGGAAGCGGTTTTAATGGTATGCAAATGACTTTTGATATGAAATTTACTATTAATGCATTTTTTATATTAGGTCTTTTAAAAATTATTACTGCCTCAAGTACAATAGGTTCTGGAGGAAGTGGTGGTGTTTTTGCACCATTACTTTATATTGGATGCATGTTTGGAGGATTATTTTCCTTATTCTTTCAAATATTAATCCCTGATTCTATTTCCAATCCAACATTATACTGTATTTTAGGCGCTGCGGCTGTTTTTTCAACTTCAGCTCAAGCTCCTTTGAATATTTGTCTCATTATGGCAGAAATGACTGGACATTTTGATGTGTTTCCTCCATTAATAATTACTTCAATTAGTAGTTATTATACTGGACGGTTATTTTTTAAGGGTGCTTCGATTTATACTCTAATATTAGGTAAAAAAGGTCGAGGTTTGAAGGCAGATACATTATTTTTATTGGGAAAGATACAAGTTCACGAAATTATGTCATCAAATTTGGTTACAATTGCATCAGATCTTCCAATTTTAGAATTTTTACATCTAAGTTCAATACATAATAATTTAAACCAATTTCCTGTTGTAAATTTTGGAAGTTTGGAAGGAGTTGCATTTATAGATGATGTATATCAAATTCCTTATGAGATGTGGAAAGATATTACAGTAAAAGAAATTTCCCGAAAAAAAAATGTTTGTATATCTCCAAATGCGACTCTACAAGAAGCGATTGATAAAATGAATGAGTTCCATTTAGGTGCTTTACTAGTAACTGATAATTTGCAGCAATCTGAAAGAAATAAAGAAGTACTCTTAAAAGGAATAATAACATTAAATGATATTATTGCTACTTGGCATACAAAAAAAGTTAAAAAAGTAGAATAAATGTATTCATGAAAATAATAAAAAAACAAAAAAACAATTTCCTTTTAAGAAAATTCTTGAAAATTTAACTCAGAACCTTTATCATTTTCTATATTTGCGAATTCGTTTTATTATTGTCAATATTGATACAACTGCTATTCCAATTACAATATAGGATGGATACCCTGGAATATTATTAAGTAGATCTCCAAATGGCGATTCTCCTCCATCGCCTTCCATTACTACATTTACAGTAATATTTACTTGGGCTTGAATCACTTGACCTGCAGAATCAACTCCATATACGATTAAATCGAATTGATATGTTCCCACATGTAAAAGAAAATCAGTTACATTAATTCTTGTTTCAATTCCACTTTCAAAAGATCCATTAGCTAAGACTGATCCATCTTGTAGTAATTCCCATGATAATGGGGCAAATCCTGAAGGTATTGTAGCAACAAACCATACTTCTAAAGGTTGAGAGTAGTTAACAGTGAATGAATCCATATACTGTATGTCAATATCTGACAATGATAAAACACGCAATTCGATTTTACATTGTGCAGTCATTCCTTCAATTGTATACACTCTTATTCCAATGTGATATGTTCCAACATTATATGAAGAAACATTATATTGAATTGTTGAACCATTATTATACGATCCGTGTTGAATCAGAGCTGTTCCTGTATCTTCATCATAGATGTCATAGTAATCTGGTGAAAGATAAATCAAAGTAATTGTCCAATTCAGTTCTACATTATCTCCTTCATAAATTGTAACAATATCAGGCTGATCGATATAAATATCTGAACCTCCTGATGACCCTGAATCAAGAATGATTACTTCTATACTGCAAAAACCATTAATTAATTCTCCTTCACCATAGTCTGTAAATGCCCAAAATTCTGCACCAATCATATAAGTACCAGGTAGCCAACCAGACATATCAAACGAAATAGGTGTATTATTCATATAACTTGCTCCATGGAATAAGTCATTGCCACCAGCATTTACATCGATTATATAATAATCATAAGGAACTAAATATCCATGCAAAATTGGAATCCATTGTAAAATAATTGTTTCATTGTCGTAAAATGTCAAAGAATCTGGTTGAATAATTTCAATCCAATCATTTTGGATTGCTGGGAATATTTCAATTAAAATACTGCAGAATCCTTCATATCCTTCTACAGTATAGAAATGTGCACCAATACTATAATTTCCTGGACCATATGAACTATTCAAGGTGAAATAGATATCTGTATTGTTCAAGTATGATTCACCAACAAAAAGCACCGTGTTTTTCCAAACATCAACAATCTCATATGATGTTGGAGTCAATCGACCATGTAAGATTGGTGTCCAAACTAAATCATAGTTTGTACCTTCAATAAATGAAAGATAATCTGGTTGTACTACTTCAACATACAAATCTTGTGTTTCATTTGGAAAGATCTCAACATTTATGCTGCAAAATCCTTCAATACCTTCATATGTATAAAATCGGGCACCTATATTATAATATCCTGGACTCCATGTATCCATCATAAAAATAACGGGTGTATTATTATAATAAGGACTACTTGATTGCAAAACTGTGTTATTTCCCCAGATATCAATAATTTCATAGTAATCTGGTGTTAAGGAGCCATATAATATTGGAATCCACCTTAATTCAACTTGTTCACCATATGTGAAATTCAAATACTCTGGTTGGATAACTTCAATATAAGTGTCGATTGGAAGAATGATTACTTCAATAACACATGAGTTAAAAATTATTGAACTTTCTTGACCGGTTCCTGTTGAGAACGTCTCTCCCCCGCTTTCTCCTGCAAAATATCCTCCATTATCAGCATAGAATTCACATTGAATAAAATAATCGCCGGGGCCATAACCTTCAAGAATAAAATCAACTGGAGTATTATTTTGATATGTTTCTCCGTAAAATAGTATTTCTGATTCATTCAATGCATTTGAGATAACATAGTCTAATTCGTAGATCTCTCCATATAAAATTGGAGTCCAACTTAACAAAATGGTTTCATTTTCATAGAATGTTAGTTGATCGGGCTGTAATATTTCAATATAACTACTTGTATCGTAAATGTCTACATAAATTGAGCAGTAACCTATTTTTCCTTCAAGAGTATAGAAATATGCTCCAAACTCATAATATCCTGGACCGTATCCGTCTAAAAGATATGAAACTTCAATTCCACTTGAATAAGGCACATCAACTACTAAAAATGAGCCGTTATTAACATCTATTATAGAGTAATTCGTTGGTGTGAGTGGTCCATGAAGTATTGGTGTCCAAGTAAGTATTTTTGTATCTGTATCAGTAAAAATTAGGTAATCTGGTTGAATCACCTCAACAAACGCTTGATTTGTTATATTTACCATAATCGAACAAAATCCGGTTATATTTTCATAAGTATAGAAACGAGCTTCTATATTATAAATTCCAGAACTATAGTTTGAACCATTTAATTCATAGTATACAGTAGTTCCATTAACATAACTATTATTATTGTATAATGGGATTTCAATTCCGCTTATTTCTACAATTTCATACCAGTATGGAGTTAAATTACCGTAGAGAAACGGTGTCCAATATAGTAAATATGTTTCATTCTCATAAAATGTCAATCCATAAGGCTGTTCGACATCAACAAATCGATCATCATAGGGAAAAATATCAACAGTGATATTCCAGTATCCCATTTCTCCCTCAAAGGTGAAAAATCGGCCTTGGATAATATAGGAACCAGCATAATAATCCGATAAGACATAATATACTGTAGATTCATTATAGTACAAATTATCCATATACAATAGTGTTTCATTTTGATAATCAGTTACATCAACAATTTCAAAGTAATCAGGTGTTAGAGCGCCAAAAAGATATGGTGTAAAATATAATTCCATGTAATCTCCTTCCTGAAAACTTAAATATCCAGGACCAACAACATCAACTTGGGGTTTAGAAATAATAAATACATCTGTGATTGCTGTTCCATTAACATTTTCATAGGTATAGAAACGAGCTTCAAAAGTATAATTTCCTGCTGGATATCCTGCTAAATTATATTCTACTAATGAGTTATTTATATATGCGTCTGAAGCTAGCAATATTGGAGAGGTTGTTATATCCCAAATTTCATAATAGTCTTCAGTTACACTCCCATCTAAATGAGGTGTAAATTGAATTGTCATATTCATATCACCTTCAATGAAAGTTACATTATCGAGATGATCGACAGTAACTCCACCAGGTGCCTGCAAATTTGGATTTGTATATTCCAAACCATTTTTGTTCGATTGAGAATTATTTAACGAAGTACCATTTGTTAAAGGATACGAAGTCGTGCCTAAAACAAATACACCAAATAAAACTCCCAAGAACATAATGGAAACGATGCGTTTTGTTTGCAAAGTTAACATAATTCTTCACCAATTAATAAAAAATACAATAAAGGTTTCGTTGCTACAATTTCAAAGTAATTGTTAGTGAAAAAACCATTTTATTGTGTTAATAAAACCATGAAAAATTGCCTTAATAAAAATAATCATTCCAAATCACAAAATTGTATATTTCAAAATTTGCTGTTATATTCTATGCAAAAAGTAGTATTATTGAAATTATAAGGGAAGAATTATTGAAGGTAAAATAATAAAGAAAAATAATTGATAAATACAATAAAAAAATAAATGTGTATAATGAACTCTTATAAATTTCAATTCTTTGAAAATAAAGGGGAACAAAATTTAATCCCAACACTGCAAAATGCATATCAAAATGCTGTTGCTTTGAAAATTGACACTGTTTTAATTGCTTCTACTACTGGAACTACTATCTCTGAAGCTGTTGGGGTTTTTCCACCTTCAAAATTTACATTAATTTGTGTAACTCATAGCTTTAGCTTCAGCAAACAAGAAAATCAAGCATTTCCTTTAGAATTAAAAAAAAAATTGTCGCAGCATGGTGTGATTTTTATTACTGGGACTCTACCTTTCTCTGGAGTCTCTAGCGCACTAATTCGAAAATATCAGCATTTTGATTCTATTTCCATATTTTCACGATTAATTCGAACAATTATTGGTGATGGAGTTAAAGTTGCTATGGAAATGGCATTAATGTCCGTTGATGCTGGTTTGGTGAAAATGGGCCAAGAAATCATTACAATTTCTGGAACTGGCCTTGGTGCTGATACATGTTGCTGGATAAAAGCTGCTTCTTCGCGTATGATAGATTCTTTACGGATAAATGCAATTTTTGCAAAACCTAAATAGAAATTATTTTTTTGTTTTCATTTGAATTTGATAGCTTAAATATGTATTTTCCATCAACATTGCAATTGTCATAGGCCCAACACCACCTGGAACTGGGGTAATCGCACGACATTTTGATTTAACATTCTCGAAATCCACATCTCCTACCAATTTTCCCGCTTGATTCCGATTTATTCCTGCATCTAAAATTACCACACCTTCTTTAATTCGTTCTGGTGTAATGAAATTTATTTTTCCCACTCCAACTGCGATAATATCTGCGCGTTTTAGATGGAAATTTAAATCCCGTGTATGGCTGTGACAAACTGTTATTGTTGCATGTCTGTTAAGAAACATCATTGCTAATGGTTTTCCTATCACATTAGTTCTGTTTATAATTACTACTTCCTGTCCATCTATGGGGATTTTATATTCTTCTAACAATCGAATCATACCTTTTGGTGTACACGACCCATAGGTTTCATTTCCAAAAGTATTTTCTCCTATGCTATTTGGACTAAATCCATCAACATCTTTTGAAGGGTGTATAAGACGCATAATTTCAGGTTCATATTGGCGTAAGTGGGATGGTAAGGGCATTTGGACAAGAATTCCGTCAATATTTTCATCTTTATTTAATTTTTCAACTAAATCGCGCAATTTTTCAATTTTAGTTTCAGTTGGAAGGGAATAATGAAATGATTTCATTCCGATATATTCACATGTACGCCTTTTCATTCCCACATAAACTTTTGAAGCTTCATCTTCTCCGATAAGAACAGTAGCTAAACCAGGGACTCGAATTTTAAGATTTGGATCATTAGCAATTTGTTCCTTTAATCGTTCAGTTGTGCGTTTAGAAATCAATTTACCATCTAAAATAATTGGTTTTTGATCTTCAACTAAATTAGTTTTTTGAATTGTCATACTTAGATTATATTAAGAAAAGAAGAAAAAATTTAGGAAATAACAGAGAAAAAAGTTTTAATTTCGAGATCAAAGATTAGATTCTGTTTTTGTATTTCCAAATTCCAAAAATAATTAAAGATACTGCAATAACACATCCCGCAACAATTCCAACGATTGCCCAAGGATTAGTTGATAACTGCCAAATCTCTTCATTCATCACAGCATTTCTGGAAGAACTAAAAGCATCAGAATCAAACGTTAAGATAACTTTCACTGCATAATAGGACAATTTAGCGGAAGAAATTGCATCTGAACTATCTACATTTACATCAGCAAATCCATAATCAACTGGATTCTGTCTGGATAAAACCCAATTAAATGTTTCATCATGTAATGGTTGATTCAATATAGATAAAGTATTTACTGCATAATATGTTAACATTAAAGAGCTCTGCATAATACCTGATTTAATGCCATATCCTCCGAAATGTTTTCCTGTACTCTGATCTCCGAAGTAAAAACTTTCAATATATGTTGTCATTCCATCAATCTGGCTTGAATTTAATTGGTTTAATAAATTCAACTCATTTAATATTGCAACTGCATAATAAGTATCAATTAACGATGCTTCTGCTCCTGGTGCGGATGCAAAAGCTAATTCTTCTGAGTTCCAAGTACTTAAAACAAATTCTGCAATATCTGTTGGAGAAGTTTCATTTATTTTACCAAAAGATGTGAGTAATTTGACAGCAAAGAAGGTATTTGATAATGTAGGCATTTTTGCATCTTTACTCGCAAAACCAGAATTGGTTGCATTCTGTAAATCGAATAGCTTTGTGGTTGCATCTTCAATTAATGTGGTTGTAAAATTAGTATCAACTAATAATCCTGCAAAGTATGCATAATAAACTTGTGAAATAATTCCTACTCCTACATCTGAAAATTGTAAATAACGATCGCGTAAATAGCTCCGAATAATCCCTTGATCGTTAAGATTGTTTAATTCGGGGTCAATTTGTGATAAAATGAATAAATTTGCATAGGTGGTAAATTCTGAAAGGGTAGCTTCGTTATCCCCATTTCCGGAGGGAGAATCAAGAAATGCCCCTGAAGAATGCTGATTACTGAGGCAAAATTGTTCCAATAATTCTTTCCGTGAAGTCGCTACAGCATATTGTGCGGATAGAATCAATGAGAACATAAATGTTATTGATATTAATATCGTTAATTGGTGACGACGTTTCATTTTTCCGAAACCTAACTTTTAATTCTAGATTTGTGCCTTAAAATCAACGATTGATTTTAAAAAGTGTGGTATTAACCATTTAAAATGAAGAAGAGAACCTCCTAATGGAGGTGAAGAGGGGTTATTTTGTAAATACTTTGCTGAAATCAACAATACAAGAATTTGGATTTTCAGTAAATGTTTGATAAGAAATCATAAATTTTCGGAATGAAGGAAGCGCTCCCAATATTGCAGCACCTCGATAAGCCGCATAAATTCTACTTGGGGGAAGAATAACATTTATTATCAACTCGTCTCTGTGTTTTTCTTCAAATTCTTTGTCCAATTGAATTATTTCTTCTAATTCTTCACTATCATATTCTGATTCAATTGAACTTGTTATTTCTGCAAATTCGTTATCATCAACTGATGTTTTTTTAAGCAACCGCTTTTCTTTTCGATCAATTTTATCCTCAACAATAATCGGTTCTAATTTTTCACCACATTTATTACAAAAAGGGGATTCTCCATCTAAAATTTTACCACAATAAGGACATTTTGTGGGATAATGTTGCTTAGCAGCTCCAATTATATCAATTTGAGGAACCAACGTTTGTTTAAGATCAGCGCCGCAAAAAGGACAGAACTCGCTTTCTTCGAAATTTACAATTTCTCCGCATTTTGGACAATTTCCTTCCTTTAAAGCACTTCGACCATCGAGTTGAACCATTTTTTGCTTTTCTCCAAAAAGTTGTGTATCTTCTTTTTCTTGTTTAGATTTAGATTCATCTTTAGGTAATCGTGCTTTTAAGGTCTCTAAAGAGGCTTTAATTTCTTGGATTAGTCGTTCCTTAAATCCTGTGATTAGTGAAGTTCCGCCTGTCAAAACAATATTTTGAAGAAGTGGTTTTATATAATGCGGATTAACTAATAATAAAGAGTTTATTACAGCTTGAGCAATACTCTCTGATTGAGGGGCGATAAGTTCAGGATTAAATAGAACTTCTGCTGCATTAATTATAATACTTTCATAAATGTGAAGTTTTTCTCCATCAGGAAGCATGTAATCAACTGCATTTACCGGATCTTGAGATGCGCGCACTGGATCAAGGCTAATTCGTAAGCATTTTTCTTTAATATCTTTAAGTATTTCTCGTTTTTGGAAAATACCATATTGTGTAAGTAATTGATTAAGATATTCTTCAATATCAGAACCTGCGATATTTAATCGACGTATACTAGGTGAATATAGTTGAGCATCCATTACTGGTGTGATTGATGAAATACCTGTGCCGATCTCAATCGATAATCCTGTAGTAAGCCCAATTGAGAATACAGCTGTTGTTGCAGAGTCAATAATTGCTACTTTATTAAATCTATGTGTCTCAAATAAAAGACGGGCAAAATATTGTGCTATATCTGGTGGAGTTAATGGCGGAACGATATACACAATATTATATTGGGAAGGATCTTCTATTCTAAGGATATTATAGAAAATATGATTTAAAATTGCATAGTAGTGCTCCCAATTTGTTACATTGCCGCGATGAATTGGATAATCAAGTTTCAGTACACCCCGCATTCTAATGGTATCTTCACCGACATAAATTTCTTGTGATTGAGTACCTGCCATTTGGCGATACTTAGGCGTTCCTACAACAGTGGGAAACACCGCTCTGGGTTTATCTTCACCCACAAATCCAACCTTGGTGAAACCTTCTCCTATATCCATGATAATTGTGTATTCATTGTAACTCAATATATTACCACCGAAAGTTGATTTCTTCCCCTTTATTATCATATATTTGGATTATTTTTCTATTAATTCTTTCGTAAGAATTTATTCATTCTTTTTTATTAGGATGAATCTTGATTTTTATTTATTCAAAGTTTTCCTTTTTCGAGAATTCTTTCATTTTTTCTGATTCATGTATTAAAAAATCATCAACATCCTTAGAAATAATCTCATACAAATGTAGTAAATATTTACCCCATTCAGTTAATTCAACCATGCCTCCTCCTCCTGCCCCTCCCTTTTTAGTAATAACAACTTTTTTTCCTGTTTTTTTCGAGATTTTTCGTAATTTATCCCATCCGTATTTATAAGAATAGTTTAAAGATTTTGTTGCTTGGGTAAGATTTTGTGTGCGCTTTAACTCAGAGAGCAATTTGATATCGCCCTTTCCTAAAGTAAAATCTCCTTCACCTTGAATCCAAAATTTGAGGTGGAGAGAAAAGTTTCCAAGAGGAGATGAAAATTCCTTTTTTTTAATCTCACTTTCCATAAAAAGATCTTAGTGAAGTATCTTAAAAATAAGATTGTTTTAATAGTGAGTAAAAAGAATTAAAAAAAAAAGATATTAGTGTAAATTAGTTCAAGAAATCTGACAGCATTTTTCTGTTTTGAGAAATAAATTTTGATCCAAATCCTTGAATCTCTTCAATTTTATTCGGCTCGTCGATTATTGTACGAATAATCGTATAAGGGGAATCGAAAATTTCAAGCAATTTTTCTGCTTTCTTCCTTCCACAATTCAGCAATCCTTGGATAAAATTGATTTGAGCATTCGCTAAATATATATTCTTTCCTGAAATTCGAGAAAGTGTTGGTGGCTTATCAGATACCTGCTCCCTATGGGCAATTCGTAGCAGAATTTCAACTGAATCTTCAATCTTTCTTGAAGGAATAAAAGTTGGTAGTATATTTGAAGATCGATTTACTTTAAAAAAAAGCAGAAGAAGTAAATTTTGGAATTTTTCATTCGTGGAATTGCCCCACCTTTGAAAATTTTCTGCAATGATTATGCCCATTGGATATTGATACAAAAATTGCTTAATATATTTCAGGAGATTATCGATTTTTTTAGGGCGCAAATCATTGCTATTTAATAAGAATACTGCACCATTTGGTGGAATTAGAAAAATTTTTTCAGAAATTGTACTAAAAGAAACGTTAACACCAAGATTACGCAAAATTTGAACAATTTTTTGCTGTGATTGAGTAAGAGACGTTCCACTTTGTATATGATATTGAGAATATTCACTAGATGGATTATAAGAAAACGGCATTCGTCATATTTAACTAAGCTTTTATGGGAAAAAATATTCTCTTTTCTAACCTTTAAAGAATATTGGAGAAAATTATTTTATGGGAATTAAAATCATTATGGATGAGCGTGAAAGGGGTGAAATTCGATCTCAAATGCAATCTTTGCCTATAGATCTTGAAATTCAGACTTTAGATTTCGGTGATTATATTATTTCATCCCGTTGTGCAATTGAACGAAAGCGTGGTGATGATTTTGTATCCAGTATTTTTGATCAACGCCTTTTTTTACAGCTTGAGAAATTGAAAAATGCCTATCCGTATCCTATTATGATTTTAGAAAATCCTAAGCGTTTGTTTGAGCGGAAATTTGTCAATCCAAAGGCAATTTATGGCGCTTTAATTTATGTAAGCACTCGACTTCAAATTCCTGTTATTCCAACAAGAGATGAAGTTCACACTGCAAACATTCTATTTAAACTTGCTCAGAAGGAGCAAGAAAATGGGAGATTTGGAGATGATATATTCGTTCCACAGAATTTTACTGATGGAATTGTTTCTCGAGGGGATCAAGAGTATTTTATTCAAGGCTTAGTTGATGTGGGAATTCAACGTGCTAATCAATTTCTCGATTTTTTTCTAACACCTGAACATATTCTATACGCTTTTGAAATAACCAAAGTATCTCGCACAAAATCAGGAAAACCCAAAGAAATTTCTGGAGTTTTAGGTTCCATTTCTGGAATTGGACCAAAATTAGTCGAAAGAAATAATATCTTATTGCATTATTCTTATAAACAAGCAAAAAAAGAAAAACGAAAAACAAAAATTGTGTAAGAAATAATAAGAAAAACGGATATCGATTTTTTTTTTGGATATATTATTGAATGGTTAAAATGATGAAATTAATAACAGTAAAAAAGATATTTACACCTTTTATTACCATAATTGCAATTATTGGTTTATTTTTAGTCTTACCAGGAGATATCCCTTGGTTTTTTTATCAACCACAGAATGAAATTTGGCCAATAAATCTTAAATTGTTTTCTTGGGGATGGGTTATTGGATCGTTTTTTGTTTTTCTCTTGTTTACTGAAATTTTGACACAATTTAATCAAAAATATAGATTTGTAGATGTAACTAAAAGTTCTTTTTTAGTAGCTGTTCTAAAACACGATTTTTTTGGATTACTAATTCAATTTCCAAGCATTATTCTATTTGAAGAAATTTTATTTCGGGGCATCTTATTAATTGAGATAAATTTACTTTTTGGTGGAATTGAAAGTATAGTAATCAGTTCATCCATTTTTAGTTTATACCATTTGCATATTTATATTTCTTCA
Source organism: Candidatus Harpocratesius sp. (assembly GCF_054039255.1). Classification (NCBI taxonomy): domain Archaea; kingdom Promethearchaeati; phylum Promethearchaeota; class Promethearchaeia; order Promethearchaeales; family Promethearchaeaceae; genus Candidatus Harpocratesius; species Candidatus Harpocratesius sp. The sequence continues at coordinate 168,395 of NZ_JBPLBG010000071.1, read as the reverse complement.
AAACAATGGCGATTAACCTTTTTATATCTAATCTTAAGTTTTATACTAGGGATAATTTTAGCTACTTTTTTCCCATTAATTGGCATTATAGGTGCTTGGATTTATCATCTAATTGCAGTTAGTGCTATTTATCTTCGCTGGTACTTGATAGAAAAGAGAAATTTAAGTAATAAGAGTCAAAAAGGTGAAGAATTACAAAGATAATTAAGAAAGAAAAAAAATCCAAAAAATATCATAAAAAATTATTACAAAGAGTAAAAAGAAATTATTGGCCAACTTCACTCAGAATTTTGGAAATTATCTGATGGAAATTTGAATTTTCATGAATTCCCTCATTAGTATCTGAACTCCTAATAACATTCAAAATTGCAATATCTGCACCGTTAAAATAGGCAGTTCGAACACGAAGTGGAACCAATCCACCCGCAACACTGATAAACACATCATATTTGCCTCGAATTTTGGAAATATCCCGATAACGGATTATTGAGCGAGCAACAGATTCTTCATCTCGACCTTTATGAATAACAACACAATCGGGTTTTGCTTTTAAAGGTTGAAGTTTTTTCATCGGATCTGAAACACCAAGCATATCGATCATAGAATAAACATTACGTGTTCGACAGGCAGCTATAAAACGATCCAAAGTTGCTGTAGGTGAGCTCCCCATAGCAGTAACTGCTCCAGCTCCTGCATTTACAGCGAAATTGACTTCATCAACTGCACCATCTGTGATTTTCATATCTGCAACAATAATCCCCTTCCACATACGACGAATATATGAAATTCCATGTGTTCCTTCTTTTTTTATAAAGGGAGTTCCTGCTTCTATCCAAATTCGCGGATCATATCTAATCTGGGGAAGAACTTTGCGAACTTGTCGGATATTATCATTAAATGCTATTTGAATATATCTCTGATCAGGGGTTAAGCCCACAGGCATGATCCTTAACCTCCTATGATTTAAACGTTTTACTTAGTGTATCCATAACTGCTGGACCAACTCCGGTGCCAGAAGGCATGAAAATTACAATTTTCTCCGAAGGATCTTGTGCAATATCTCGGATTGTCTGATATGCTCGTAATTGCAAAGCACCTGGGTTTTTTGCCATTACTTCTGCGGCTTCAGCGAGTTTCTTTGCTGCTATGAATTCCCCATCAGCTTTAATGATGGCTGCACGTTTATCACGTTCTGCTTCTGCTTGTTGGGCAAATGCACGCTTCATTTCTGCAGGTAATTCCATTTCTTGGATTTTAATTCCTCGAATATCAATTCCCCATTCACTTGTTTCTTTGTCAACGATATTCTTAATATCTAATGCAATTTTGTCTCGGTTTTGTAGTACTTCATCTAGATTCATAGTTCCCATTACATCCCTTAAAGCTGCTTGAGTATATTGGCGTACTGCATAGATAAAGTTTTCTATCTTGATTACTGAATCTTCAGGTCTTTCTACTTTGAAATATACGACAGTATTAGCCAATACTGGGATATTATCCACTGTCATGACTTCTTGTCTCGGAATATCTTGAGTTATTATCCGTAAATCTACTTTTCTGGCATTTTCAAGTATTGGAATCACATATACTAAACCTGGTCCAAGAGTCCTCTTATATCTCCCTAAACGAAAGACAACTAAGCGTTCATATTCGACAACAACTTTCAATCCTGAAAGAAAGATGCAAAATAAGAAGAAAAGCACAATTCCTATAAAAACAAATACTGTTCCATCAGCCATTTTTATTAAACCTCGTTTCATTGAACAGAAGGTTAGGGTTAGGATGAGTGATAATTTTTTCACCCCTCTTATTTAATAATCCTTCCTTCAATGAATGATTAATTGATAAAATGCATCATTTTTATATCATTGTGCCTCTTTAAATACTTCTATTAAATAATTTATTCGCACCGAAATCTAATTATGCTTTATTGAGAAATTGATTATAATAATCAATTTTTTCATTTAATGGTGTTAATATGAAACGTTATGATGGAACAAAACCATTGAATTTGCCCAGATTTCGCCTCATAGAACCGCATGTCATGCGAACAAGAGATGAATCTATAGGTTATTTTCGATGTACACTTAATTTAACGAAAACTTTGCCTTTTATTGAGAAATATAATCGAGAACATAATTTTGACAAAACCACTCGGTTGACTCTTTTCCATATAATATTATGTGCTACTGCGCGTACATTTGGATTATATCCCCATTTGAATCGATTTATTTCAGGACGCAAATATTGGCAGCATAATCGACTTCAATTCTCTTTTGTGGTTAAGAAAAAGCTTGAAGCTTATGCAAAAGAAACATTTGCAAAAATTGACTTTGATCCATTTGATACACTAGAAACGGTTCGAAAACGTGTTCATGCTTTTATCTATGAAGCGCGAACAGATAAAGGGAATGCAACCGAAAAAGAAATTGATGATTGGGGGAAATATCCACGCTGGTTGCTTATGTTGGCAGTAAAAATCTTTCGTATACTTGAATTCTTTGGTAGAATGCCTAAAAGTTTAACAAAACCTGATCCACTCTATTCAAGTGTGATTTTTGCAAATTTAGGATCAGTGGGTCTTCCGGCGCCTTATCATCATATATTTGAGTGGGGGACTTCTAGTTGGTTTATTACTATCGGAAAGATCCATAAAGCGCCTGTCGTCAATGAGAAAGGTGAAGTAGTGGCTCAAGATACTGTTGAATTGGGAGTAACTGTTGATGAACGAATAAGTGAAGGAATGTATTACAATTTGGGTTTAAAAGCAATTACCGATTTTATCGAAAATCCAGAAAAATTAATTGAGCCTCCTGAAATTCCTGAAGAAAATTTACGTGAATTGGCTCTAATCGATCGAGAAAAACGATTGGGAAAATGGGATAAAAAATAAAAAAGCTGTATTAAATTAAAATTTTATATGCCTTATTGTTCATTTTTTATTTTCTGCTCTATATTTATATATTTTTTTTCTAATTTATAGAAGTGGCTTATTAATCTTGTAATAATCTAATTTAACACCAGATGATATTCTTCCATTATGGAAATCCAATTATTAATATAATTTCGAATAAATTGAATGAATTGTTTGAACATTATAATCACTAATAAATGTGGAAAAATACACATATATAAAATTAATGCAATATTTTTAATGAAAATCTGAACAGCTTTGAAAATATCCGCACAATCACAAGAAAACTTATTAGTTTTAGATAAAACATCATTTAATTAAACAGATTTTTAGTTATTTGATTAAGTTTTTATTAAGTTACTTCATGAGTTTGTTAATTAACTTAAAAAATAGATAATCTTTGAGTTGATAATTTATTAAGAAATAATTGGTTTCCATGCACCACGCTTGAATAATTCATAAATAATTTCTGCTTCATGAACAGCATCATCATAGGCACGATGGATTTCACTGTAAATGTGATCATTTGAAAAGAAGAATTCCCAGCATTCTTCCACACTTGGCCATTTGTAATCCGTACCATCAAATCGAGGGGGAAGTTTTAATACAGGCGTGGCTGCAATCATTGGACAAGGTAATTCTCGAGGAATACGTATTCCCCGATTTTTTAAAAAAGAAAAATCGAATGCCTTATTATATGCAGTAACAGGGAATTTATTCATAATTCTTTGAATTTTTGGTGCTACCTCGCTCCATTTAGGCGCATTTCGTATATCATTAATTGTTAATGTAGAATTTTGAAAAATCCAACAATCTTCCAACATCCTTGCCTCAAATTTCATTTCAAACTCAGGTTCACGGCATAATGAATCAAACAATTTTGTAACAAAATGAGTTCTTAAATCGATCATCGCAATACCAATTTCAACAATTGTGCCTGTTTGTGGTGTTCTTCCAGTGGTTTCGATATCAAGAACAGCAATTCGCATATTTTGCATTAATGATTGTATATATGGGAATAATTTAAATTAGGTTATTAAGTATATATCATATCATTTATTTTTATATTTCTAACTCATTTTTATGAGAAAAAAATAGATGTAATTTTAGAATTCTATTTCAATAAGAATTAAAAAGAAAAAAGATTTTGCGGTAAATTTGTCAATTTTTTTTGCAAGTTGATTTAAGTTGAATTAATTTGAATCGAGTTGAATTAATTTGAATCGAGTTGAATCGAGTTGAATCGAGTTTAATTTTATCTTTGTCTATCCAAAAGAAAAGAATGTGCTGGTTGGATTTAAAAGATAAATAACTCCTAATAATATCACAAATAAAAACCCATAACATAAAAAGTCGCCACAAAAATTATGATCACTCATAAAAATTCCCCCAGTATGTTATTTGCCTATATTGAAATCGTTATTGGCATTTAACAAGCAAAAAGGAGAATTATTCCTTTATAAAAGTTATAGAAAAATTCTCCACCTTTTGAAATGGTGTTTTTTCTTTAAAACTTTTTATTGCCTTAACACTCATTCAACATCAGGATTTAGTAATATACATTTCTTCATATAATACAAAACAATAATATATGCGATTGTTTTTGGAATCATCAGCATTCCTAGTAGTGGAATCAAATGCACTCCTAACAAGGTTCCTGTATAAGTAAGAAAAGAAACAATAATCCAAATTGCGCTGTTTTTAACTGCTCTATTGATTTCTGGATGAACGCTATTTGATTTCTTGGTAAGATTATATGATTTAATGAATAAATACAAAACCTCTATACCAATAATATATAATGGCAAATTAGTTAGCAGGCGAAAACTAAAAATTGTATAATAATATATTGGTTCTGCGCCATATTGATTCCAAGGGAGCAATATCAGTATTATTCTTACAATAACAGAAATATATGCTATTGCATCGAGTGTTTTAGTATTTTGTCCTAAAGATTTTAAATTCACAATTTCTTCCTTTGTTGAATAAGTCTCCTTCCAAAACAGATAAAATAACAAATAAAAGAATGTCATTGAAATACCAGTTATAATTAAACCTGCACCATAAATTAGAACTCCCATTGAACTAGTATATATATCTGCTTGACCTTTTATGGAATATTGATACCAAAGATAAGTTCGGGGTAGAAGATGAAATATATCTCCAAATGCAAGCAAAAAAAAGGCATTAAATAAATATTTCCATGATTTAGAAGGATTTTTAGGTTTTTGAATCCAAATTTGAATTAAATTTCCCCATATTATCGCCATATAACTCCATAAAAACACAATTGAAGGAACATTTTCAATCATCACCATAGTTTATCATTCTCTTTAATATTTTTATAATTCATTGTTTGATTCGTATGAAATTCATACAAATATGAACCATAATGGATCATTTAAAAATCTTGTTTTACTTTTTTTATGATTCTCTTCTTTTTGGACCTTCAATCATATTTTCTGCCCATTTTCCAATTGCATCCTGATTTAATAGAGCTAATACTATACTCTGAGTCTTTTCATGAGATAAAATTAAAATTTGTAATCCTTGTGTAATTCCTAAAGTATCTCGTACTTTTTTTGGAATAACGATCTGCCCTCTTTCAGCAACTTTAAGCAATCCGACAAACTCGTGATTTTTAGAATTTTTAAGCGGTGCTGATTCAGGCATTTTATACCATTTCTCTGCATTTAAAAGCATCATTGCATCTTTACTGTGTGGGAGGACTCCAATAAGTAAAGCTACATTTTCACCTGCAATGATTCTAAAATCTTCTCGAGCTTGCTTGGGAATACAGATCTGTCCGCGTGAATTTATCTTCGCCACACCGTAGAATTTATTCATATTCATGGAATTACATGATTAAAAAATGTACTCTTCTTTAACAAATTTCGTTTTTCGTAGTATGTGTCAAATTCATTTAGGAGTACTAAAGTTAAATGAAATTTCAACTCTTAAACTAATCTACACTAATTTAAACACTTTGATCAGTGAATAATTGATATTTTACTGTATTTTAGAAAATATTAACAGTATTTTTTTAAAGGATTTTCACAAAAGAAAAATCTATGATATTACTCAATCCCCATAAAATGGATCGATACTATCCAGATGAAATTTCGAAACAAATTATGGAAAAAACCGTCCAATGGTTTGAAAACCGTGGTAAAACCCACCTACTTCAAGATGATTTTGATCGCGTTTGGTATCAAGATTTTCTGGATTTCTTAAAAGAAAATCAAATTTTCGCCACACTACTCACTCCCACTCAATACGGTGATGGAACAACTCGCTGGGATACATGGCGCAATTGTGAATTTAATGAAATATTAGCATTTTATGGATTACATTATTGGTACACCTGGCAAGTGTCCATTCTTGGATTAGGGCCGATATTTTTAAGTAAGAATGAAAAAGTCAAAAAAGAAACCGCACGTTTGCTGAAAGATGGGGGAATATTCGCCTTTGGCCTTTCTGAAAAAGAACACGGCGCCGATATTTATTCATCAGATATGATCTTGACAAAACATGGAGAAAACGACTACACTGCCAAAGGATCAAAATACTATATTGGAAACGGTAATAAAGCGGCATTTGTTTCAATCTTTGGCAAATCTCGACCTCCATTTTTTCCTGAAGATGAGAAATATGGAGATTACACCTTTTTTGTAGCAAAAACAGATCATCCAAAATATGAATGTGTGCGGAATTTGGTTGCTGTTAGTAGTTACGTAGCCGAATATCGCCTTCACGATTATCCTATAACTGAAGAAGATATTTTAGCAAAAGGACGTGAAGCATGGGATATGGCGCTAAATACTGTAAATATTGGAAAGTTCAATCTTGGATTTGCATCAATTGGAATTGCAACTCATGCCTTTTATGAAGCAATCAATCATGCCAGCCACCGTATCTTATATGGAAAGGCTGTAACTGAGTTTCCTCACATTCAATCCTTTTTTGTGGAAGCTTATTGTCGATTGATCGCTATGAAATTATTTGCTTTACGCGCTGCTGATTATTTCCGTGCCGCTAATACCAAAGATCGACGCTACCTCCTATACAATCCAATGGTCAAGATGTGGGTAACATTACAAGGTGAAGAAGTAATCGATTTATTATGGGATATCATTGCTGCAAAAGGTTTTGAGAAGAGTACTTACTTTTCCCTAGCAACTCGAGATATTCGAGCATTACCCAAGTTAGAAGGCACTGTTCATGTCAATATGGCACTTGTATTAAAATTCATGAAGAACTACTTCTTTAACCATGCTGAATATGATGAAATTCCCCAAATATCTGAAGCAAAGAATGATGATTTTCTCTTTGAACAGCCACCTGCAAAAAATCTAGGTAAAATAAGATTTCACGATTATCGGAAGGTATACAATCAATTCAATCTCCCCAATGTCAATCGCTTTAAGCAAAATATTAAATGGCTGAAGATGTTGTTGATTGTTGCTCCACCTTCGAAGAACCAAGCAAAAGATTTTGATTTTTTGCTAAATTTAGGAAAATTATTCACTTTGGTAATCTACGGGCAACTTATTCTTGAAAATGTAAAATATTACAATATAGACACTGATTTAATAGAAGAAATATTTGACATTCTGATTCGGGATTTTGCCAAATATGCATTGGTTTTGCAATCAAAACCTCAATGTACATGGAAACAAACCTGGTTCTGCAAGCGAATGCTCAGTCGTCCAAAATCCAATCAAGAACGATTTAAAAGAGTATGGGAAAAACAAGTGCTGGTGTTGAAAGACTTGTATGAAATGAATCCATAATCCATAAAAAAAGAATATTTGATCACTATAAAACTAATTTACACTATAAAACCTGTGTAAATTAGTTTTTTAGCTTTTTTTTTAAAGTTAATGAAAGTTACTTGGTGTAGATTAGCTTCTTAATAATGTCACAGTATTTCACCTTATTAATGAGCCATATTTATGATTTTAAAAACCAATCTTCGAAAAAATCAAAGTTCATACTTATTTCTAATTAGAATTTCAATATAAATTAATTAATCAGGCAAAATCTGATGTCATCGTAAATTCAGCGTAAATTAGTTTGCCATAGAGTTTTGAAACTTTCTACACTGCCTCTTAAGTCTACATCTTCCAATATCAAAATTACCAGATTTTATTATATATTGATTAATTATTTGGAATAAATTAATATTACAATTTATTTCAAGTGATCAAAACTTATTCGCACTCTATGAATAATTATAAGGTAATTCAAAATCAAGAATCAATCTATAAATTTTAAATATCATGCCCCTTTTTTTACATTAGCACCGTAATTAGAAAAATAAAGCGGTGCAGAATTGTTGCCTCGGTGGCCTAGCCCGGGAAGGGGAATTCATCAAGAATCTCTTCCGAAGGCACTGGACTGAAGAAAATTGTCGAAAAAGGATTGTTTTTGCAAATCTCTCGCAATTTGCACTCATCCAGGCATCGTTGGTTCAAATCCGACCCGAGGCATCATTATACATTCATTTTTTAGCGATTTTTATAATAATCAAAATTTCACAGAATTTATTCATACTGATTCGTACTGACTTAAAAACTTATTTGCACTCCTTTTATTCAACTTATTGTTAGTATTTTAGAGCACCTGAAATCTGGTAATAATATCCTATTTCGATCTTTTTCTCTGTACATTTGATGCATTTCGATTTTTTTTTGTCAAACAGTAATTCGATGAAATTGAAATTGGTATGAATTTGGGGTTTTGGGGAACTCTGCGCAAGATTTTCAGAAATTCTTTTATTTTCTTTTTTCGTATTATGCTATAACCTCTATTAATTGCATGAAAATTCTAAAAGAAAGGTACATTTTAATTTAAGTTTTAAATTAATCTACATACTCTTAAATGGTGCGAATAAGTTTCTTTTGAAATAACAAAGATTTACATGAATTCCATGTAATTCCTCCTGGACATCTTTCGTTATAACTGCATTTTTCACATTGAGTCGGCATAAAAAGCATAAGGTGTAGTAATAAAAGGAGAAAATAGATAATTGTTAAATACCATTTTGTTGTAAATAACCAATACACAGGAAATAGAAATACTAAATAAAGAATATATTCTGCGATTTTGCCTTGTTTATGAATAAATTTGGCATTAAATTCCTTATGCTTATATAAAAATCGAGAGAGGATATTTCCTAAATAAACACCAAATATTGGTGGGCAGTATTTTCCTTTATAAGGGCAACCAGTGCAAGCCCCGGCTTGAAAAAAATTGCCTAAGATATAAAAACCAAGATAAATCAGTACCAAAAATATTGAAATTTTTGCGAGTATCAATGTAGCGCCAAAAAATGCAAGTAAAAATTGAAATAGCGCGAGTGCATAAAGTATTTTATCCTTATTCGTCCATTGATAAATTTTTTTTCCATTAAAATCAACATCCACTGAAATTATGAACTAATCCTAATTTTCGCTTGAGGATCAAAGTTTAATAACTTTGGTAAAGTTAAAGTCATTTCTCCATATGAATCATAAGGATCATTCGAGTTTTTTGAAGATTTCTTTTCTGTTCCGAGTGTAAATTAGTTTTTAATACTTTTTAGATTTTTTTTAAGAAAAACTTATGAAATAATTTATTTTTTTCTTCAAAAAAGCCAAAATTTATATTTATGGTGTTTGATGTAAAAAATATGGGGCAAAAGCCAGATTCTGTTCAAATATTGGATGATCTTAGGGATCAAATTCCCACATTTCAATCAAATCGAGTAAAAGGAATTACTTTATCTTTTATTTCTCTCTTTTTATTGGGAATCCTTCCTATCATTTCTAATAGTCGACCTAACAATCTTTCTGCGTTAAGTTATGCTCTTTATCTTTCAATATGGGAACTTTTATGCTCTCTACCTTTGTTTATTTATGAATTAAAATCTCAAAGCAAAGGTATTTTTCTTCCAAATATTTCATCTAGAGTTCGATCAAAATCCTACCTAGTTATGTTAATTTCAGGAATAATTTTCTCCATCTCAACCTTTTTTTATGTATTTTCATTTGAACATGCAGGTACTGTTAATGCTGCTATTGCACTTCAAACCTATCCTCTATTTTCTATATTATGGGAGACCATTTTTTTAAAAAAGCCAAAACCTGTAGATGAACTTATCTTCACGTGTTTGATAATTGTTGGAATTTACTATATTGGGACAGAAGGTACTTTCGTTATTCATAATTTTTCTATTTGGTTTGGTATTGCGCTAATTACTCCACTATTATGGAGTGTTGCTCATGTAATGATAAAAAATATGATGGATCAATCGCCAATAACGCCGAATCAAGTTACATTTTTCAGAGTCTTCCTCTCTAGTTTAATTCTTTTCATTTTATCTATTATTATTGAACCTTCTTACGTTGTATTTTCTGGATTATTTAATTTTTCTTTCCAAAAATACGCCTTTTTTATGGGTTTGATTTACTACCTTGAATTAGTGAACTGGTTTTATGCAGTTAAGCATGTAAATGTTTCTGTAGCGAGTACCATTACCACACCAACACCCATCTTAACTATGCTGTTAGCTATGCTCTTTTTGCAGGAACAACCCCATACATATCAAATTGTGGGCATGATCGTAGTAATTGTTGCTCTTTATTGTTTAATTTGGCGCGGAAATCACAATGCTAAATGATATTGGCTTATGTGAATCAACTATTTCACTTTTATATAGAATTTAAGATCTTTACAGTAAATAAGTGTAGATTAGTCTTGGAAAAAAAAACTGAACAATATTATTTTTTTTCTGCTTATAGGGGGAAAAAACCCCCAACTTGCTTATATATGTCATAAAAGATTATTCTCTTAGATTCACATGGTGAATAATATGAAAAAAAAAGAAATTAGTATTGTTTTAATAGTATCGCTTTTTCTTTCTGTAGCGATAACAACAGGACAATTAGCTTTGGCTTTATCGGAAACCAGATCAGTAGAAATTATCAAATTAGATGAAATGGATAAGATTCAAACTGATATAAGTATGAGTTCAGTTGAAGAAAACGATGATAATTATAAAATAGAGAATACAGATGATGATCCGAACGACGATTCAGATGATGAAGATACCGTGGATGATTCAGAAGGAGAAGAAGGGGAAAATGAAGAAGTAGATGAAGAAAAAGATGAAGATAAAGATGATATCGATGATGAGTATGAAAATGAAAATAAACGCGAAGTCAAAGTTGAAGTATTTAATAATGAAATTAAACTAGAATCATCTAAGGAAAGTAATAATACTCAAAATAAATTTGAGATCAAGATTAAATGGGATGATGGTATTTCTTTAAAATTAGAATTTGAATCCGAATTTGAAAATAATTCGGTTGAAAGCGAACTAGAAGTAAATTTTAAAGTAGCTTTCAAAAGAATAATCGAATATCTTGATAATGATGGGGATAAGATCTTTAATAAAGAGAATGATACCACTGTTCAAGAATATAATATTGACACTTTTAAAAGCCCTGAATATACTCCAATTGTTCAAAATGATAGTTCAATATTACATTATATCAAAATCAGTACTTTAGATAATATTTTTACAATCCATCTATTTGCTGCAGGAGAATTTATGAATGTAGAATCCACTACAATCACTCCGACTCAAGTAAAAATTGATCTTGAGATAAATAATTTCCCCTTTATAGAAAATACTTCCCGTTTAGCAGTCTATACCAAATTGGAATCCGAGTATGAATACGAAGAAGAAAATGAAACAGAAGATGAAGTATACGGTTTTGCTAGCCAAGAAGCAGGGATTTCGAGTATGATGAATGGCTTCGCTGCGGCATTTTCTTGGGCGGAATATGCATTAATTGATAATGTGACTCAAAATGTATTGGTAAGTTCTATTTCAAAAGATGATGAAGATTCCACGAAAGAAAAAATGTATTTCAACTATCCTCAAGGGATAAACATATATCATGATCCAAAAATGGGTGTAAAAGGCTTATTGACAGAACCGGTTATACAAAATCTACCAACTGGAACAAATTCTGATTTTCTCTCAAGTATTCCTGGATATTCTGCTTGGGTTCTGCTTGGTGTTGCAAGTATGGCCGTTATTACTCTAATATTAAAAAGAAAACGATAATAATTAAGAGGCGATGATTTTTTATAAAAGGCTTTTCTTTCCTTTTTTAATTTATTTATCAAAATGGGGTTCATTTATGACACTTGTGCGAAATCGTCGAAAAATTCTGGGATTAATTTTCATGATTGTGTTTTTTTCAAATAGTTTTATTTGGAATGTTGCCGCAAGTTCACTTAAACAAAAAGAAATATTTACAGAATCTGAAAATTTTGTCAAGATGGTTGATCTGGATTATTGCCAAGAATTTGAAGACCTTAAAAGGTCTGAAGATTTCGAAGATACTGAAGACCCCGAAGACCCCGAAGACCCTGAAGACCCTGAAGATCCTGAAGATCCAGAAGATCCAGAAGATCCTGAAAACCCTGAAGATCCAGAAGATCCTGAAAACCCTGAAGACGATGAAGAAACAGAAGATCATGAATATTCAAATGATTCTAATGATAATAAGGAACAAGAAGACAAAGATGGTGATGAGATCGATGATGAAAAAGAGTATGAAAATGAACGAGAATTGGAGATTGAAGTATCTTCTGATGAAGCTAGCATCAAATCAGTCAGGAAAATTGATAAATCTAAAGATAAAATTGAATTCAGAATAAAGATTGAAGATGAAGGTGTTGATTTAGAAATGAAATATTCATCTGAAGTTAATTCGCAAAAGATCGATATAAAGTTCGAAATCCTCTTTTCGTCGTTAATTGAATATCAAGATGTAAATCAAAATGATGTATATGATATTGGGGAAGATAAAATTTTTCAAATATATCAATTAGAGAATTTTCAAGATTTTTCTCATTCTATCATTACTACACAAACCAATTCAACTATAAATATCTTGGAACTGATTACTATCGATGGTGTGTTTAGTTTACGCTTCTATATTGTAGAAGAATTTGAACCTATTGAAGGAAATATAATCACTCCTGCCCAAATGAAGTTTGATATTCAGATTCTCCATTTTCCATTTATTTCAAATTCTTCTCGGATTGCTCTTTCAACTGCAATTAAATCTGAAGAAAAATATGAATTTGAGGATGAAACTGAAGATGAAAGAGAAGGTTATGCCCAAAATGAAGAAGGTTTATTTATAAATAATACCGAGACTGCAGGAATGTTTAGCTGGAAAAACACTGTAATTGCCGACGGTATAGAAGAAAATGTAACGATTAGTTTTGATGAAGAAGATTCCATTTTATTTCTGAATTATCCTCAAGGGGAAGTTATTTTTCACGATCCAAAGGTGGGAGTGCTAGGAATTATAATCAAGCCATCTACAATCATCCCATATAATATTTTCAACGATCCGCTATTCTACGTGCTCATTATAGGGGGAATTATAGTAATCGTATTTGTGTTCACCATGACTAAAGAACAATATCGAAATTATTTAGCTAATCGCTTTCTCCTCATGAATACTTATCCTCACAGGTTAACAATAGAACAAGTGTTAGAGAACGAGTTTAGAAGTAAGATTATTGATCTTATTATCGAAGAGCCGGGTATCCATTATAGTGAGTTATTAAGGCAAGTAAAAACTTCATCCAGCAACTTGGTGTGGCATTTGGATATATTAGAATCATATAAAGTGATTTACAAACTTAGAGTTAGCAATTATCTTGTGTATTTTCCTTACTTAGAAAAGAATCCATTTGCGAATTTTAATCCGAAAATCGCAAAAAGTAAAAAAACACTTCAAATATTTGAAATCATTTCAGAAAATCCAGGGATCATTCAAAAACGAATCGCCACCCGCATGGAACTCGACCGAAAAACCATTAAATACCATTTAGACAAATTGGTGGAAGCGAAATTAATCCGGTTAGAAAAAAAGGGGAAAAAGATTCATGCTTTTTCCTATGAATAAGAATTCTACTTGCTAATGATTATTAATAAGAATTTTTTTGTTTCTTTTTCTAATCTCTAAAAAATAGGGTGAAAAATCTATCAATCTCTTTAAATAACTCTATAAAGATTTATTTCATAGGTATTCTCAAGAATTTTAGTCAGAGGAGAGAAAAATGAAAACATCTGAGCAAAGTAAAGAATTATTTTTCTTGTTAGATCAGATTTCAAAAAACAAATCAAGTAAACAAACAACCAAGAAGAGAAAGAATAATTCACAAGTATCTACATCAAAAATTGATGAAGAAAAGGCGAGTTTTCTAAAAGAACTGGAAAAAAGACTTATTTTGCTTTATTCTGAATGATTTATGTGATTTATATGATTTATTTGGTGCGAATAAGTTTCTTTATTTTAATTGAATTATTTGATTTAATTAATTTAAATAAGCTAGATAAATTTCATATTTCGCTGCTTGAAGAAATTTGCTACGCCATCTTTAGTATTCGCTGCGATGATCCCTATTGCGATTTTTTTTGCTGCTGGAATTGCATTTTGAACTGTATATGATTCATCAGCAATCTCAAACATCAGGATATCGTTGGTGTGATCCTCAAAACTTATTCGCACTAATTACTTTTTCACACTTAAAAATTTCCAATTTTCAAACGGTAATTTTTTTTTGGAATTTATTTTAGATTACTAATGGGTCATATACACGGAAAGTATGATGATTTTCAAAAGCGATTGAATAAAATGCCGCAAGGGGCCCCAGCCACAGAAACTTTATTTAAATTTCTCGAAATACTATTGTCGGAAGAAGAGGCTGGTTTACTCTCCTTAATTCCTGTAAAGGGGTGTTCCGTTTCCCGGATTGCGAAAATTTGGAAAAAATCCGAACAAGAAACTGAAACTATTTTGAATACATTGGCTGATAAAGGAATCCTTATTGATCTTGAAAGTAATGGTGTGCGAACATTTAGTTTAGCCCCTCCGATGGCAGGATTCATCGAATTTTCGTTAATGCGCACTGATGGTAAATTTGATCGAAAAATTCTTTCAGAGTTATATTATCAATATCTTAATGTTGAAGAAGAATTTGGAAAAATGCTATGGGCATTGGAACCTGCAATTGATAGGTGTTTGGTAAACGAAGATGCCATTCCAGAACAGTATAAATCTGAGGTTCTGGATTATGAACGGGCTTCTCATATTATTCAAACTGCAACATGTATTACAGTTGGCACATGCTACTGCCGTCATAAAATGGAACATATAGGTAAACCTTGTCCACAACATATGCCGCTGGATGTGTGTCTCACTTTCAATAGTGCAGCAGAATCCTTAGCCAAACATGGTATTGCCCGAGAAATCACGAAAGAGGAAGCTATGGAAATTTTGAAGCGTGTTCGGGATTTAGGCTTAGTTCAAATTGGTGATAATACACAAGAAGGCGTTAGTTGGATTTGCAATTGCTGCGGTTGCTGTTGTGAGGCGTTACTCGGGTATAAGCGGTTTGGTTATTCACAAAATATATGTACGAATTTCTATGCTAAAGTAGATGACTCTTCATGTATTGGGTGCGGTGTGTGTGAAGAAAAATGTCCAGTTGATGCTGTTTCTCTTGATTCAAGCACTAATATTGCAGTGGTTGATTTAGATCGGTGTATTGGGTGTGGTGTTTGCACGCGATTTTGTAACAGTGAGGCAATCCAGTTAGATCGCCGAGAAAAATTGCAATTTGTCCCTAAGGATTCCTTTGAACGGGTGATTTTGGAAGCTATTCAAACAGGGACTTTACAAAATTTGATTTGTGATAATTTTTCGTCAGTGTCGAATCAAATTTTGAATCGATTTCTTAAATTCATCTTTAAACTCAAGCCAGTAAAGCGCTCAATGGTGGAAAAACAGTTAAAATCCCGATATATTAAAGCGATGGTGAAGATGTATCAAAAAATATCCAAAGATGACTTGGATGGATTTGATTTGGCTAAATATGATCACCCTGAATTGACCTAAATTGTTAATTCTCTTGATAGTGTCGATTTGGGTTTAATAATAATTAAAATTAGCATCAAATACGAAGATTCGATTAATATTCGAATTTTTGTAATCTCAAATAGTACTAAAATCCACAAAACTCAAAAATTCTTTTTCCTTTCAGTTTTTTTTAATTTTTAATTAGAAATTCTTGAATGATCTTTCACTTTTTTTTTATTTTAGATTAAAATATCTTAGATTAAAGAAGAAGAGAGGCAGATTTCAAATCAATATTTAATTGAATCCATTCTTTTAATAAAAAATACAAATGATACCAGAAATAAAATCTGTTAAAAAAAATGAAAATCAATTGTAAAAAAAAAATTGAAATAATGGGGAGAGTGACTCGAATGTATGATATAACGAGCATTTGCTATAAAATTAGCAATATTAGCTTGCGAAATACCTTTCGAGAAGAACATGATACCCGATTTTTACAGTACCTCAACATTATTAGGGTATTTTCTCTTTTAATCTTTATTGAAACGCACCTCTTTTACTTTCATATATAAATAATTATTGATATACTTTCCATAAATTATTATAAAAACACTATGGAACTATTAATTATTGAGAGAAAAAATGAAGAAAAGCAATATACCCTTGAAAAACAAATTTAAAGAGGATTTCATTGCAAGAGAAAAGAACCTGATCATTCAATTACAACAGATTCTGACAGGAGATCTTTCAAATTTTAAAGGGGGTATTCATCAATTTCTCAATTTTCGATCCAAAGAACTATCAAAAATCATTTCTCAAGATATCCTTCCTTCTTTGGCTGAAGATATTCATTATTGGAATAGAAAACTCTCCTTTCAAAAATATCTAATTGATGAAGAAGAGATTATTGAACAGATTATTGGAGATCTGATTAATTTTTTCGAGCGTTATTATAATAATGGAAGATTTATCCCCCAAAAACTCAATTTAGACGTAAAATCACAAGAAGATACCAGATTATGGTGGGCAACTGAAGATCAATACTATGTTAAACCCAGAGATCACCAAATTCGGTATCAATTTTCAAGTCACCATATCCAAGTAGAATTTATTTGTAACCAAGCTTTAGAAAGAATGCAAGAAAGCAAACAAAAAGGGATTCATCAGCCATATTTTCTGTTAAAGGATTCTACATGGGATAATAATACCTCAAATCTTAAATTTCAATTTGATTATAGACCCCTATCTTCTGAAGAATATCATTCATTAAAAAAGAAAAGAAAATTAACTCGAGTTTCGTCTATTCATATATTTCAAGATAATTTGGAGCAAATTCAACACTTTATTTCTAGTTATCAAGAATTAATTACTCAAAATCTCTTAGATCCTTACAAACCATTACTCTCTGAAGAATATGCTCAAAAAGTGCGAAAGTCGGCTAATGAATCAAATCAAAAAACAAAATTAAAAAAAATTAAAAAAAAAACGAAGATGATTTCTACAATCGAATGGCATTTTAGACAATTCTGCCAATACAAAGGGGAAGAATTTCTAATCCATCGAGATTTACGATCTTTTTTAATAAAAGAGCTTGAAAAATTCATCAAAGATTTGCATTTTTCTTCTTTTTCTTCTTTTTCTTCTTTTTTTCCTTTTCCTTCATTTTGCTCTTTTCACTCTCTTCCCTCTCTTCACTCTCTATCTTCTTCTTATATAGACATTTTTTCAAATGATTTTACTAATGAATTCCCAAATGAATTCCCAAATGAACGCACAAATGAATTTGTCGATAAAATCATAAATAATTCTCCTACTAAATCTACTGATAAGTTTAATGATAAATTAATAGATATATTTAGTGATAAGTTTGCTGTTGAGTTTTCTGATGTTTTTACTGCAAGAATGATGAAAATTCGTACTCGTAGTTATTTTTTTACGAAATTTTCTCTTCAATTAATTAATCATTTAGCTAATTTTGAAGAAATACTTAAGGATATTTGGGAAAAACCGAAATTGGTTTTGAAAACTGATTATTGTTTGACTCTTGATTTGGTTCCTACACATTATATTCCTGAGATTCTTTTAAATAAAAAACAAACAGAGTGGTGGAAAGAACATTTAGATTTCAATTTAATTCAGATAATAAAAAATAAACATTTTTTTGGTCGATCTTTAAGCTTGAAAGAATTCTCTTCTTTTATCACTAAAGAGGATTATAAAATGAAAGAAAGTTCAAATCTTATTGAATTCTGTGAGAAATTCAAAAAAACTTTTCCTAATTTGATGATCGATACTAAATTTTTTCCTAAGAAATTTCGTAATCAAATAATCGCTTCAATTTCTAATATTGATGAAAAAACAATAGGAATTTTGTTCCAATCTGATAATTATCAAGCATTACGAAATTTGCTTCATAAGTATCGGAATAATATCGACTTATGTTATATTGATCCTCCTTACAATACTGGAAATACCACTTTTTCTTATCATGATGGATTTCTTCATAGTTATTGGCTAAGTTTAATGCAATCAAGCCTTATTGAACTTTACCCCTTACTTTCTGAACGAGGATTACTAATTACAAGCTTAGATGATCATGAAACCCACTATTTCCGATTATTATCTAATCAAGTTTTTGGAGAACACAATTTTATCGCAGACATATTGTGGCACTCGACTAAATCCATGACCAATACTGCTCTAATCTCCCAAGCCCATACTCATAATCTTATTTTTTCGAAAAATATTTCCTATTATCGCAGTCACCGTAATGAATTTCGTCTTCCAGAATCTGGTAAGGGATTTGCTAATCCTGATAATGATCCTAAAGGACCATGGAAAGCTGACCCTTTTCAAGTAGGTGGTTGGCGACCAAATCAACAATATGTGATTAGAAATCCAAAGACAGGTAAAGAATACTATCCAAATCCTGGTTGCAGTTGGAAGAATGATTATAATACCTTTCAAAAATTGCTAAATGAAGGGAGAATTGTTTTTGGTAAATCAGGAGAAGCTGGACCTCAAAGAAAACGATATCAATTTGAAGCCATGAATCGTGGTAGAGTAACAAATACATTATGGACAGATTTGCCAACAACAACTAAAGCAACTACAGATCTCAAACAAATGTTTGGAAAAATTGTTTTTTCTAATCCAAAACCTACCGACTTAATCAAACGATTTATTGAGTTGGGATCGGCTGAAAATTCATGGATATTAGATTTTTTTGCTGGTTCAGGAACAACAGGACAAGCTGTTTTAGAATTGAATCAAAGTTCGAAAAGTCATCGAAAATTCATTTTAATTGAGAAAAGTTCTTATTTTGAATCTGTTTTAAAACCCAGATTAATTAAATTTATTTTTTCTCCTGATTGGCGCGCAGGAAAGCCAAAATTCATCGATCTTAAAGGTGGTAATTCTACAACTAATTTTGTCGAAAAAAGACATATTATTAATGCTGAAGAATCAAAACCGAAATCAATTATAATAAAATATCACATTCTCGAACAATTTGAAGATACTTTCGAAAATATATCATTTTCAAATCTAAATTTATTAAATCTTAATGATTTCATCAAAAACTATCCATATATGTTAAGTAATCTTCCTGTTCCTAATCCTTTTCGAAGTATATATAATATTCAATCAGATACAGGAATAAAATCAGTTAATGTTGATTTGATTGAAACTTTTAATTATTTATACTCCATTCAAATTGATTCTTATCAATGGCACGAGCATCATGGCGTAGAATATTTGTTCATTCTTGGAATAAAAGCAGAAAAACGAATATTAATTATTTGGTATAGTAAAGCAGACTCAATCGATCATAATCAGGAAAAAACCTTTCTAAAGAAGAATATTGCTAAATATTCCTGTAAAGAAGTTTTTATTAATGCACAAAAAGTAAATCCTGATATATTTTGATTTTTCTTTCTTTAATCTTTTTATCGTATTGTGACAATTTCCTATTCTTTTTACTCTCTTGATTTTTCAATCATTTACCCAATTGTTTTTTTTATTCTTTGCATTCTATTTTTATTTCACTCTTTTTTCCTCTGTTTTTTCCGATTCTTTCTTTTTATAATCATTTTTTTCACAATTAGCATTTACAAGAGGGAAAAATAGAGTTCTTGTTATATTCGTCAAGCCTAATCTTTTTTTATATGGTGTTCTTAAGCGACTTATGTCAAAAAAATTTGATAACACTAAAATTACATTGGATGATATAAAATCTGATTGGAAAGTAGGACATGATTACATCCCTCAAACAGAAGTATACCGTGAAAATTTTGAAAAATATGAACCAAAATCTGAAATTGTTCAAAAAATCAAATCTTGGTTGATTGAAAATGACGAAATCTTGATAATTGTTGCGTTTGGGGCAAACTGGTGCGGAGATTGTAAAATTCAATTACCACGATTAGTAAAAATCGAGAGAAGCTTAAATGATCCTCGTATGGAAGTACGCGTACTTACAGGAATCAAAGTAAAAGCGCCTTACCAAAGAGAAAAAGGAAAGGTTATTTGGAAGTGCCCTCCATCTCCCCCTGAAACACTCGATGAACGATTTGATATGTTTCATATTCCTGCCATCTTTCTTTTTAATAAAAAAGGTAAATGTCTGGGAAAAATTGATGAAAAACCAGAGCATAAATCTACTTTAGAAGAAGAAATTTTGTTTTATTTGGAAAAATAGATACAAAAGTTGAGAAAAATTTTATTTGAAAATTAAGAGGTTCTAAGGAGAATTATTTACTTAGAGATTTTCAAGTTTAAAGAAAATTTTTTTACTCATTTTCATAATGCATACTAATTTTTAATTAATCGATTATTTCCCTCTTGCTTTTCTGGAAATAAGGCATATCCTTGAGACATTAAACTTAATTTAAGCATCTGACCAACATGTGAATTTCTTACCATAAAAAATGTAGTAAAAGGTTGAAATAAGTCACCTCGACCTAAGTTATGACAAGCAATGGTTTTTAAAAGATCTAAACAAAGAATCATATAACAAGGTTTCGAAACTTCAGCAATACCTTGAATATTGACCCGTCTTGTATTACAAACTAAAGTATTGTAGGGGAATAGGCGTTCTATGCAAGTTCTTATGCCAAAAAGCTTGCGTAATTCTTCATCTGTCCATTGTTGTGGAACGAAATCCCGATTAAGAATTAGATTTTTACTTAACCGTACTAAATTATGTTTTTTAATGTTCCTAGTCGCACCAATCAATCTGATCGCACCATTCTGTGCAAACAATCTTAAATTCTCCAACGAATATGCCCCTCTATCACCTATTATAAGTTTTAGTGGTTGTGTCACTTTTTATAAAAAATAGGTCATAGTATCAAAAAAATTTTTTTGTCATAAACATTGGCAAGAAATAACATACAAAAAACAGTGACAACTTATCCCCATAGTAAGTGTAAATAATTGAGATTATATAATCCACACCTAAAAATTTATTGTTGAGTCGCCCTAATCCTGCATCTTTGTCCGAATAAAACTGTGAATTCCGAGATTTGTATTCAGAAGCATTAGAATGTATGAAATGACTGCCCCATATTAAAACTCTATGTGAAATTTACCTTTTTTCAACAAGTTGCTTCACTAATGGATAGAAAAGGCCTTCAAATGCATCAAGAGGTGTGTTATGGTAAAAATCACAAAAATTTTGCTCATTAGGTACAAAATTCTTGCAATGTAAAAGTGGAAAAATCGCTATTGGGTTGAGAATTGATAGAATTCGCCAAAATTGTGCATAGCATTCAACTCCTAAATAAATTCTCAAATATTCATATATAAACATGTCATAAAGACAAAGAATTTGGTGCAAATGGCCTGTCTCTTCTAATTTATTTTCCCAATTCTCCCAATAAGAAAGATCTTGCGTCAAGAACAATTTATCAAAAAAACATATAAAATTACATACTTCAAAATAAAGAATTCGGCCATAATTACTATAATAAATATTTCCAAACTCAAAAAATGTTTTAGTGTGTCGAGAAAATCGAAGTAGATAACTTACGCTCATATATTGCGAGTTAGATCGTACCAGATAATGAAATAAGGCAACTGGTTTTTTTATAAGCAAGATTTATGTCGTTCACGCTTTTTTGGTGGTTTTTGAGGGAATAATGCCTTTAAGCCTTTTCTACTTTCTGCGGGACGAAACATGCTAAATATCATATTTGTGAATAATCCGATATAATCTATAATTTAATATTGAATTATCGTCGGTTTTTTCGTATATATTAATATGAGCATGAGCTAGGAACCAAAAGATTTTATGAATTTAAGATATGCGCCTTTTATTAAGTTATTAGTTAATTTTCTAGATTATAAATGCAAATATAATCAATGTTCTTTTATAAACCAGTTATTATCCCGCAATTATTCATGTAATTTAATATAATATAACTCTGATTATTTGTCTGTAATTTTCTAACTTATTCATTCATTAATAATGGAGACAAAAAATAAAATCGGATGCATTCATAAAATTGGAATAAAAATGTCTTCAAATAATAAAAATCCTTAAATAATTAAATTCTCTTAGAAACTCTTAAGATATATTTTGATTTTTTTTAACAAATATTTTATAATTGATTCAAAAGATGGTATAAGTATGAAGAAACAGTCTTCAAGTATATAACTATACCGATTTAAATCGCCAATAATCAAGAACCGAAACAGTTTTGAGGGGAAAGAATAATATTTATTTGATAAAATATGTCTTCTTTTATGGAAGCGGCGATTCCACAATCGACAATCCCAACTTTCTTTAAAGATTTATTTCTTCACGGTAAATTTAAATCTTTTGTTAACAAGTTGGTTGATCAATCCAAAATCGCCTAAAAATTTCGTCCAAGGTTGTATACATTCTCTGATTACATCTTGGTCAAGCTATATGTTTTAATTACTAAGCAATCGACCGATTTAGCCTCAGATTACCTGAACAAACTTTTTACCAATTATTATCTGT
This sequence comes from Candidatus Harpocratesius sp., assembly GCF_054039255.1. Taxonomy (NCBI): domain Archaea; kingdom Promethearchaeati; phylum Promethearchaeota; class Promethearchaeia; order Promethearchaeales; family Promethearchaeaceae; genus Candidatus Harpocratesius; species Candidatus Harpocratesius sp. Next base: position 145,555 of record NZ_JBPLBG010000071.1, on the reverse strand, counting down.
AGAGATTCAAATTAAAAATAAAATCCTACAGCAATGGTGTTCGTATGCGGAGATAAGTAACTAATCAAACGGAAGTTGATAAATTTTTCAGAAAATTATCGGAAAATATGTTCATTTTATTTTCAGAAACATTCTAAATCGTTTGAATCAAAAGATCCGAAGATTAGTTCTAGGAGGTTCGAAGATGCATCTACTGGCCGATAACACGGAATATCGGTGCTTTGGGGAACCTAAACCACCATTTGAAGGGGGAACTCATAAACAACAAGGAACCCGTAAATTTAGGCTCTTTCAAGGCATGGTACTTCACGGATGTGGTATGACTTTGTTTTCTGAGTTTCGATTGCTTTGTTATAAATAATACAGGGCAAAACATTTAGGACTTTCTGTGAAATGGCTCAAATTTCAAGGATTTAATCTGAGCTACGCATTAATGGACCGTGAATTTTACCGTGTCTCGCTGATTAAAAAACTAAAAGATCAAAAATTACCAATTCCAATGCCTGCTAAGAAATTTCAAAAAGTAAAACGCCATTATGAGCAATTTTTACTCGGAAATCGAGAGTTAAGCGACATTTATCTATTTTCACAAGCTAAAAAAACTAAACCATGGCCGAGTTCGGTTCATGTGCACTTGGTTTTGACTGCACATAGGAGTAAGTTCGCTTTACAAATTCGTGAAAAATTTCGAAGAAATCAGATTAATTTTGATAAGCAATGAATGAAATTGAAGGATTTTTCACTACTCTGAAACCTCGCATAAATTTGGCACGATGGAGCCGATGGCTTTCACGAACATATAAAAAACGGTGGTTTGAAAAGACAGGATTTCGCATGCTAAATTCCATTCATGAATCGTTCTGAAATCATCATCCAACTGTGCAATTAGCTCAATTATATCTACGTGCATATATTTTTAATTGTCGGCAATTTTACCGCAAGCAGCAAATTAAAAACGCCACTAAAATTTGGAAATCACGCTTAACTATGTATCAATCATAGTTGAGGGCATATATTGAAAAGGAGATGCAAGAAAGTATAAGAGATAATGTGTGGTTTTTACAAAAAGAAAAAATGAAGTTATTCTTTGTGAGATAAATCATAACCTTAAAGACTGAAGAAAAAAGAAGATATTACTTTGAAAACGAAAATCCTGAGATGATACTTTCTTTATCTTTGTGATTTAACATAATTAGTTTTGTCCGCTAAAACTAAGAATGATTAAGTGAATTTTTTATCTGAAATATTTTTAGACATGTTTCTTCAAGCGAAAGAGTATTATACTACTGATTCCAAACAAACTTCCTGCCAGTAAGCTCTCAGAAAATCCAGAAATCGTAATAAATCCTGAATTCTCTATACCAACAAGTACAATATCTACTTTAATGCGAATTCGAGATTGGTTATAATAGTAATCGATAGCTTTCTGAGAAATAGTAAGTCTTGTTTCGCCCGAATTGTCAATATTGATTTCGATTGCTTTAACATCATTTAAATATTCAGTAGGAAACCAACAAATTTGTGAAGAATTCATAAAATGAGCGATTGATTCAACGTATGAAACTGTTGTAAATGAAGAATCGCTAAAACTGATTTCTTCGACAACTTCTCTGATATTGACATCGTTATCAATGTAAAGAAGACTTCCTATGGGAACGGCGAGTTTGTATCCACTTTGTATGCTGAAAGGATTTAAAATTACATCGTAAGTGTTAGAGTCAAAAGATGTAATTTCAATTTCTGCAATGAGATCGGATTGATCAGCATAATTGATATCTAAATATGATCCCACATAGCAATTCTTAATTATCACATTTTTCAGAATTAAGTCTTTATCTACCATTAGTATATTTGATTGATCTTCAATGATAATTCCGATATGACAGTTTTCAATTGTAATATCTTCGATGCTCAAATTATTTGACTGTGAACAATATAATCCCACAAAAGTATCTGTAAATTTCATATTATGAATTTGCAAGTTGTTACAACCAATTGCAATTACTTGACCATAATTCTGAATATTTCCATTTAAATTTACATTATCTTCATCAAAGAAAAATCCAAGAGGTAGATCATTTACAGTATTACCAGTTATTTCGTATCCATAAGAATACATAAAATAAGACCAGAGTCCACAATTATAAAACGAATTATTAATTATATTTCCTTGTTTTCCTGCGAAAAATAGTCCCATTCCACAATTTTTTACTACATTATCTTCAAAAATTGCAAATTTTGTTAAATGATTTATGACTGCAGCAACGCCTGGACCATGTAAATCTAACCGGTTGTATTTTGTAATGATAGGTTCGAGAGGAAGTTGATTATTCCGTTGACAATCAATAAATTGATTATTAACGAATTCTATCCGAACAGTAGCTTCTGAATAGAAACCGATACTGCAATTCGTAATCATGCAATTTTCAACCCGAATTTTTTGTTCTAAATTTGAACTTATATAAAGGCTTCGAATTCCAAAATTAAAGTGTTCAATAACGCAATTTTTGAAAAGATAACTATTAACAGCATCCTGGATTACGATTCCGCTGCTAATATTGCGCTCATCATTAAGTGATAAAGAGGTGGAATATACATAATCGCCCCGTAAGGTAATTCCTTCAATTAAATATGGATCAGACGGGGTACCCGTACCGGTTATAAACGGATAATCAGCGAGAGATTCATTTCCTCGTAAGGTGATAGTTTCATTTACAATCCTATTTGGCCGTATTTTTTCTGAGTTATTCTCAATTGGCAAGAAGGCAGAATGATTTGGTTCTTGATTTAGATTAGGTCCTAAAACCAGCACTCCGCTAATAACTAGAAGAAGATAAATACCAATGAAATGATAATTTCTTTTTGAAAAAGACATATTTGATCATATTGCTCTAATTAAATTTAAATATTTTTGATGGCCAAAAATAGGATTTTAATTGAGTGTATTTTAAGATTTTGGATGAATTATTAAAACGAAGGATCTATTAAATCTCACCACTTTTTTAATCTTTTTCACATATTTTTCTCACACCATAAGTTTTAATTGCGGAAATTTACGTATCATTGAATTTAAGAAATTTAATTGAAAATTATAATTAAAAGTTAAACTAAGTAATATTAAAGGGTTGTTTCGATAAATGATGAAAGCACGAATCTTTCGTTCAATCCTTTCTGCCGTTTTTGGCCATGATAACACTAACAAATTCGAAATCAAATTATTTTTATGCTCTGCAAGATTATTTTGAATACATAGTTTTGGGTAAAGATTCATGATTTCTCCTAACGCTGTGCCAACAGCAGGAGGAATCTTTTTACCGACTCGTACCGTTTTTCGGTACGGGTCAATCTTTGCATATCCACGCTTTCCTTTATCAAATACAGTTCGATATCCTTTAGGACCCCGTTTCTTTTTAGTTTTAGGTATCTTTTTCTTTTTATGCAGTCCATTCTTTGTTCCTTTTTTTCGTCCACGCCTTTTTTTCATTTTTACTGCAAGATCTTCTACTAATTCCATATAATAATATTCACGAGTCGCTTTTTTCTTCACAAAATCGGATTTCACACCGATTGTAGTAATCTTTCTTATGTTTTCTTTATAATTATAATGTTCAACAACGACGTCTTCAAAAGGTTTTTTATGACGGTGCATGATTAAAGTAATTGGGCGTTTAAGGTTCTTGGCGCAGGATTTACTGCTTCCTCATGCATCTGCAGTGATAACTTCTAAAGGATCTTGTGAATTTCAGTCAGCTTCTAAAAATACATCACGAATATCTTCCCATGTGCGAGTTTTTGACACTTTAAGGCTTAATACCTTGTGAATTGCATATCCTGTACCATAATAATATAAAACGAGATACCATTGATCTTCAAAAATGTCTCATAAATAAAGATTGCATGTTTTAATTGCGTTTTATCAACTAAGTTTTGAAGCCTATGTTAGTCACCCTGCATATTTTGAAATTAATTGCTTAGATAAGTCATTAAACTGGAATAAATTGAATAATCTTTTGTAATATTAGTTAATTTACCTTGAAAATGAAACAATTTTGTCATAATCTCCTCCAAATATATTTGAATAATGTTTTCAATGAATAAACTTGAATAAACAATAAATTGTTTTCCTTGTTTTGCAATATTTAGGAAAGAACACTTAGGATTTCGACATTGGTAACTTTGTACGCGAGTTTTTCCTCGCTTTTTTGTTCCATCATCTCCAATTAGGGAATATTGACAAATTCGACAACATATTTGAATTGATTTAAGAACAATCTTGTCATTGTTTTCAAATTCTATCACAATATCATGATATTTTTTTGTAACGGGCATTTTAAGGCGAGTTGTCATAATTATTCAAAACAAATGTGTAACTTAAACTTTATGGAAATCTTTAACCAAGCATTTCTGAATGAATATTTACCGTTTATCTAGAAAATTATTATGAATAGTAAACAGATGAATTGATATTTTTAGAAAAATTTACGATTGGGAAATAAAATTAAAAATTTAAAAAGATCCTCGAATTTTAAAATCCATCAGATTTTGGAGTTTTAAGTTTTTTCGCTTTTTTTCAATTATGATTTCCACTTCAGCCGTTTATCCCAAAAGGCTTTTTGTCATGCAATCATGCTTGGAAGAAGCAAAGGTTGAAAATTTACTTGTTTAGCCATTTTAATCCAAGTTCCTTTTGTCATATGTTCTCTAGTCGAAAAAAAGCGCTCAACTTGGCAAGAAGATCAGTTTTACCTAGTTTTACAGCGGTTAATGCCCGTAGCAAATCTAAAATATAATTTAATACACGATTGATTTCTGGCATACATATACCACGGGTGTTGAGCTGTTTACTGTTATGAAATGTATTGTTTGAAGCCTGGCCCGCTTCAATAGCCGAACTAATTTTGTATATTTTTAAAATATCTTGTGTTAAAATAAAAACCCTTTATTAATTCTTTATTGGGTTGATTTTTCAAATTTTTTTTAACCTTAATTAAGGGATAAAGCCTAAGTTTTATACAATTTTCCAAATTCTTTTTAGAATAATCTCCAGTATCCATGATCACGAACATCTATTCTTTTCTGATTGATAACTTACGAAAATTGGATAGAGTTTCTCTCACTATAGGATTTTAATTCCGATTTCATACAAATTTCTCAAAATGTACAGGGAGAACATGATTTCCTGAACCACAATAATAATAAAAGATAGATACTTCATACCCTACTCCCTTCTTGATACCGTTATGCCGATTAAATCTGCATCAGGATCATTATATCGTTTTGCTTGCTTAGCGTCTTCATCTTTATAATTATTGTTACAATTCCCATGAACGAATTGGCAATCATATAAAAGAATACTAAGAATAATGATGCCAAGATCGATGGCTTCTTGTTCAAACTTATGGAAAACTTTAATAAACGCATCTGAAGGAATTAGATTTAATATATAACTAATATTGTTTACTGTACGAAAATAGTATTGATCATGAACAATTCCTTTAAATGGATGTTCAGAAAGGAAATAGGAAAGCTTCTCTATTCCTGTAAAATCTTTGAATTCAAGTTGTCTTCTAAATAGCTCAATAGCGATGATATCATAAAGAAATATTCCTTTAAAAGGTGTCCCGTTTATCTCAAGATCATTTTGGAGATCATCGAAATATGATAAATCATTTAATTCGAAAATATAAATAAAATATCTTTTAAATTCAAGAAACAGTTGAAGCATTTCCCACTCGCGTTTTGATATATTATTTTCTGAAAAATCCCTAAAAGTATTTTGAGGAATACTACGAAATTTTCGTAGATATATTGTTTTTGGCACATATATGGTTTCAGATTTTTGAAAATAACTTTCAATTAACCTTTTTGGTTTAAAATATTGCAGAATTAACTTTTTTTTATAGTGTCGAACAGGAATCTAAAGGTGCAAAAGGTTTTATAGTTATTTGATACATTTTAGGCTGCCACATTTGAAAATAATTGATTTTTAAGCTAAAAATATAATCTGTAAGTTGTAATTACTGAATTATAGGTCGATATTTATACTCATTGATTATCATAGGTTGGATTCTCGCAAGCTTGATATATATAGTAAAGTAACTAAAGGATATAAGCTTATTGGGTAAAATGCAAAAATAAAAATGAAAATTCATTCAATATATCATATGAAATCTCTGATATTGATTTATTTCAATTCAAAATATATTTACTGATGAATTTACTATGATATTTTTGAAGACATAAATTTGACTTAGAAAAAGACAATTCAATTAAATTTGGGATAATTTAGCCAAAAACGTGCCAAAATTTAAAGTAAAGGAAAAAAACTTAAAATTGATAAAACCTAATATCCACTCAATTAAGATATTTTTGGATTTTTTTTAACAAATTTTTTGCGAATTTCACGAAATAAAGATTCAAATACTAAACTGATCGTTCTTAACAATAATAACATTCATAGTTATCAACTAATCATTTCTTAAACAATCATTTTACAATCAATATTACGAACAAAATTAGCAACTTCACCACCAATACCATCTTGAATTCAATCTAATATGTCAGTTGGCTGTTGATTTATAAATAAATGGACTCAATCCTTAGTATTTCAAATATATCTACCATCTCGGATAGTATCTAAACAAATAATATCGATAATTAGATTAATGATATTAACTCTGAAAACTAAAACGATTCAAAGACTCTAACGACTCTAAATACTCCAAAGACTCTGAAAAATTTAATATTTCATATAAATCTAAAAAAAACTTTCAAAAATATCAAAACTATCAAAAATTCTTAATAATTTCCAAATCTTCCCAAAATTAGAAAAAATGCACATTTAAAGTGAAATTGATTAATGAACACAAAATCATCCCATACTCCTCAAAATTCTTCCACAAACGAGCGAAAAACTCCAAATAAACTAATCTTGCGGATCGAAAATATAGTTGCAACCATTAATCTTCACTGCCCTATCAATTTGACAATTCTAGCCGAAAAATTCAAAGATATTGAGAAAAAGGAGAACTTTCCTGGTGTGATCACCAAATTCAGCAAACCTAAAGCTACTTTACTTATTTTTTCTAGTGGAAAAATTGTTGTCACTGGTGTCCGCCTTGAAAAACACATCCCAATTATCATGGAAAAAACATTGAAAAAACTTTCATTAGCAGGAATCACTTTGACTTCAGAACCAGATATCCGTATTGAAAATATGGTTGGGAGGGCTGATTTTCAGACCAAAATTAATTTAGATTTATCTTCGTTAATGCTTGAACGAGCCATTTACGAACCTGAAGTTTTTCCTGGATTGATCTATAAAATTCCAGAGCCAAATAAAATTTGCTTTCTTATTTTTAGTTCTGGTAAAGTTATTTGCACCGGAGCTAATAATCTGGCAACAATCCAATCATCACTGAAAAAACTTGCAATTCAATTGAAAAAAAATGACCTCTTTAATACGGGAAAATTAAACAGTATCGAAAATAATACTGATGCAGACACCGAAATGCTGGATTTATAATTTTTATATTTTGTGGATGCAATTCATGAAAAAATTTTCAAATAGTTGATCGGTAAATTTTAAAATTCATCCCCCTTTCTTTTACTCAGCATAAAAAGTCCAGTACTTCTTTCTCAAAAGGATTTTTGCGTCCATTGTGTAGCGGTTATCATCCGGGCCTTCCAAGTCCGGGACCCGGGTTCAATTCCCGGTGGACGCATCTTCTTCATACTTTCTTTTAAAAAGCCAAGAATAATCTAAAAATGGTTCACTCTGTTAAATAAGTTGTTGCGTATTTTTTCCGCCATTCTGGTGGATTTTCTACTGTTGCCCAGTATTCTTTAATCTCTAAAATTAAATTCTCTTTGAATTTATAAAATGAAGTTGCATAATACTTTGCAGGTTTCGATTTAGAAAATACTTTTACAACACTTACTGCTTCTGAATCAAATAACTCAATTCTTTTTAAATGGGTGTGCCACTTACCTGGATAATGACAATTAGCTTGAATAAATGCTTCTTTTGTTTGAAAATACTCGTTAGATGTTACCCATATTGCTTGAAATTCAGTGTGGAGCAATGAGAGGGCTTTTTCGAACTGATGCTTATCAAAAAAATCCCAAAATTTCTGAATCAAAGTTATACGGATATCCATAAATATAGAAATGTAAATTTTTGAAAAGAAATAAAATTTTTCAGTGAAATCATGCGTTCTTTTTTAATTTGGACTAAAATCTTTGATAATATTTTTACATTATTAAAAAGAAAAAAATAAGAAATCGCAGAAAAACAAGAAGAAAATAGAAAAAAATCTTGAAAAAGTTAATTACTATGTTGCTTGTAGTGGCGATTGTGATTGTGATTGTGCGAATGATGTCGATAATAAGCAAATAAACTAAAAAATCCAATCATCATAGCATATTTTTTCGCTGATCCAGGAAAAATCGTTTATATCAAATAATAATTGTCACATAATTAACATAATTGAGATTTTTTTTATTTACTATAAAGGAATTTTGAGTACCGAGGTGCAATTAATCTAAATTAAATCTAATGCGAGTTCTGAGATGACCAGCATATGATTTACTACTGTCCATGAATTCCAAGCGTGATTTCCCCATGAAATTTTGGTTGTTGAAAGACTTTGGATTTCTGTAGAAAAATCCCCTTTTTGAAAGCCTCCGATTAAAAAAACAACATCTTGAGACATCTTCACAAATTTACCAATTAGGTCTTGAATATCATTAAAAGATTTGGTTGGTCCTTTTTCAGTTAAAAGGAAGGCTCTATCTGAAGAAAAATTCGAGGAAATCCAGTTATTGAATGAATCTTTATGTTGTGAAATTAAATAAGGTTTCTTAGGAGGAATATGTCCTAATTCTAGTAGCTGAGCAATTAAACCTTTGAATCGTAGATAGTCTCTTGGACAGCGCATAGTAGAATCAATTAAGAAAAATCCAGAAGGACAGTGAATGTGGAGTCGTAAATTTCCATGTAAATTTAAAGGAGAACCTAAACAATCAAGAAGAAAGTGATGTAAAATATCTGGCCGACCTCTTTTTTGGGCATTTGGTAATCTATTCATAGTAGTATGGTGCAATGCGACATCTAATAATAGAGCTGCTTTTCCATATTTTTGATGATTTCGATTAAAGCTAGGTGTCTTTCTTATATTTTTTGGGACTAATTCGATAGCAGTGTCCACCAGGATAAAATGAATCATTTCAGGTTGCACTCCTGGAATCTGATGCAAAAAATCAATTTCCAGAATTTTTTGAATTTGTTGAGTTTATTGATTTTGTTGGATTTTGAGTAATTTTATCTTTCTCATTAATCCAACGAAGATTACGACAAGCTGGACCTTTAAATAAATAACGGGTTGTATGGCCGCAATTCAAACAAGTTACAGTTAAATAACTAGCATAATTCTTAATATGTCCTATCCTATATCGAACATTATAAGCAATTCGTAACCAACGTTTACAAGAATGGCACACCTTATGATGATATTCGGAAGGAAAGCTTATCTTAGTTGCCATAGCTAGTTTCCGGGCAAGTTGAATATACCGATTAGCTAATATAGAATTTTTGGGAAAGATTTCATCTGCCATTTTTACCAATTCATGAATTCGTTCAAGAGCAGCTTGTTTCATAAGTTTCTGCCGTTTCATGCGTTTGGAATAATAACGTTTAGATTTTCCCATTATTGCTTAGACTCCAAAAAAGTTAATATCTTCTTTTTTTTGAATGTGATGCTTTTTTTGAGCGGGATTGAGCTCGTTTGGAACGATTACCACCGTATTTTCCTATATTCTTTCGATGTGAGTTTTTATTATTAGATCTATTTTGATATTGCCCATTTCGAGAGGGTTTTGGGGAAGATTTCTTGTAAGGCTTTTTTATTGCGTGTTGAATCTTTTCTGGTTCAATTTGTGAATTCAAAGGTGATTTAGGTTGTGCTGAGACATCTTTTGAAGCATTTCCATAAATTTCATCACTGGTTGCATCTATTCGTTCAAGAAGTTCTTCATCATCGTAATCTATAAATTCAGGTTCTTCAAGTTCGTCTTCATTATCGTTTTCATCATATTGATCTATTTTTTCTTTCTTTTCTGGTTGATAATCACTATTTGAATTAAGTTTTTCTTGTTTTAGATTCTGGATTCGCATTATTCGATATTTCTTAGGAATCTGCACATCGCGTACTGCCCGTTTAGATATAATTGCGGTAAATCCTCGAACATCTAATATATATATTCCCAGTTGTTGAATAAGATATTCTAAAAAATAATCAACTCCGTAAGTATGGGCAATATCCTTTAGAATTTTGATTTTCAATAACTTATTGGTTTTAAATAGCTCAGTGATATGAATAAGCATATTTGGGGTAATTCCATTTTTCCCGATTATAACGTGAGCCCGATTTTGTAAGGTGGTTTGAAATTCTTCGTTCATTACTCGTCATTAAATTCTATGAAGCATGATGGATAAATTTTTGGAGTAAAAGATAAAAATAAGGAGAATGTCCAAATTTTCTTTAATCTGTGCTTTTTTTAAGAATTTTAATGTATGGTAATCTTATTTTATAAAATAATTGTTGAGTGTAGATTAGTTTTTGTTATAGTGTATTTTTGTATTGTGCGAATAAGTTTTGGATTATCTTGAATCATTTTGCGATAAAATTGTATTGTGTGAAAAATTTTAATTTTTATGTTGTTGACCAAACCAATTTTCAAATTTCCCCAACCACTGATTGATTATTAATCGAAATTGATCAAAAGTAGGTTTAATAAGAGAATAGTGGATGAAATTACCCTTTTTCCAACCTTGAATAAGATTGGCTTGTTCCAATTTCTTTAAGTCCCTGGAAACTGCTGGTTGAGATTTTTGCAATAATGCTTCGAACTCACAAGAGCACATATCAGATTTTGATAAAGCTTCTAAGATTAATAACCGATCAAAATTTGATAATACATCAAAAATTGAACGAATATATTGTAAATCTTGATTTTTTCTCATCATCTCTGACTTTTTCTGAAGATTTCGATAATGCGCCACAGAGTCTTTAATATCACCGCAGTTTCCAAGAATATTACATATTCGTACTTCAAATGGTGTAAGGTTATCAGAATCGGGAGGGGAAATATCTTTTGAAGGCATCCTTTTCATCCTTTATTTTGATAGATTATCGAAATTCCTTATAAATATTATCATCACGAATATATATAACAATTTTTAAATATAAATAACAATTATAGAATATGCAGAATTATACTTTATTTTTCAAAGCATGGAAAATCTTAGTGGTAAATATGATGAAAAAATCGAATTTGGTCTCTGATGAAGGAACTGATAAGAAAATGATGCCAGTACAAGAAATTGAAAAAGAAGAAAAACTTAATTTTTTCGAAAAATTTCTAGTTTTATGGATTCCAATTTGCATGGTTCTGGGAATTTTACTTTCGAAATATACAAATTTAAGTTCTGCGATAGATTCATGGTCAATTCGTGGAATTTCTATTCCAATTGGAATTTGTTTATTTCTGATGATGTATCCTGCAGTGTTGAACCTGCGAGCTTCTGAATTAAAAAAACTCAAAGATAATCCAAAACCGATTGTTTTAACACTCTTTTCAAATTGGATAATTGCTCCAATAGTTGGGTTTGTTTTGGCTAAATTATTTTTAGGAGATAACGATCAATTGTTTGTGGCTGTAATTTTGCTCAGTTCTAGTCCATGCACCGCAATGGTGCTTGTTTGGGGTTCCATGGCTCATGGGAATCAAGAACAAAATGTGGTTAATACCAGCTTAAACACAATTTCAATTATGATTTTTTACGCTCCATTGGTTGCATTTCTCACTGGAATACAAGATATTGATGTAGATCGGGTCAGTTTAGCCATTTCAGTTTTAGTATTTATTGGTTTACCGATAATTTTAGGTATTTTGACCCGTAAAATAATAATTCCAAGAAAAGGTGAAGATTGGTTTAATGATGTTTATCGCCCAATATTAGGTAAAATTTCAATTATTGCATTATTAACCACTTTGATTATTCTTTTTGCCCTAAATGGTAATACATTGTTAAATAATCCACAGTATTTGCTGCTGATTTCAATTCCCTTATTACTTGGATTCGTGATTGTTGTTGGATTTAATGTTCTAATCACAAAATTGTTTAAGCTTAAATATCGCGAAGCAGTTATTACAGTAATTATTGGATCATCAAGTCATTTTGAAATAGCAATAGCTACTGCAATTGCTGCATATGGAGTTGGTTCTTTAGCGGCATTAGGAACAACTATGGGCTTATTCTGGGAAATTCCAGTTATGCTTAGTTTAGTTTATTTTGGACGTTATTTAGGAAAGAAGCATTTTTGGCCACCAAATTCTCCAAACTAATATACACATTTAATGAATTAATTTACACAAGTCGTTCATAACAATAAGTGAAAATTCCTTTTGTTAATAAACAATATTTTATAATTTTTTCTCCTAATTTATTTATGGCAATCGCTAAATTTAATACTCATGAAAAGATCTCAAATAATCAAATATTTATTAGCTATTCTCATCAAGATAAAAATGAGACTTATCTTATCACTAATTTTCTTGGTGGGAAAAATTTTCGCTTTTGGTATGATTATGCTTTGAAAGAAAATCCAGGTATAGAATGGAAGAAGGAAATCGAACGAAACATTCGTTTTAGTGAAATCTTTATAATTTTGATATCTGAATTTTCGATAAAATCAAGTGCTGTCAGGGAAGAATATAATTTAGCCAAAAAATTAAAAAAAAAAATAATTCCCATTATATTAAATGAAGATTTAAATGCTGAGAGCATCAAATCTATGAATAATAAAGAATATTCTAAAATTATAAAAGAGTATTTTCCAGATATTTACAAAAATCAATATATTGAGAAATATCGAACTGGATACGATTTAATCGAATTTCAATCAAGCTTGTTAGCAATGGTTGAAAAGCTCAATGGTGTGCAAATTCAAGAAAGTGTTGGCTTAGTTCTCATCTATAATATTCAAAAAACAATAATTGGTTTCACAACTCGAGCCTTTTTACATTTCATCCCCCAAGCTTATCACAAGACTATTATTGCTATTCTCGTTGCTCCAGTTATGCAAAATAATGGATTTATAGATCCCACAAGGCGAAAAATCATCATTCAAGTAAAACCAAAGAAAAGAGGGAAGAGATCTGGGAGTTTAGCCTTTTTTGGAGGGCATAATGAAATAAACGAATCTTATACTGATACTGCCATACGAGAATTGAGTGAAGAAATTAATATTCCTGAAGAAGAGATTTCTAAATAGCCTCTCATTAGAATTGGTAGAGAAGGTGAATTCTCATGGACAGCAGAAGATAAAGAATATACACGATATAACTATGAATTTAGCACATTGTATGTATACCATCTTGCAAATCGTCCATACTTCTTCCAAGAAACGATAGGGCCTAAGATTTTGCCTGTTTTTACTATTCAAATAACTTTAGATGAATTATTCAATATCTATAATAATTCAATAACAATTGGTTCATTTATAAAAAATAAATCAATCGAAATTCCTGAAAATATTCAAAAAAATATGGGCGATTTCACAGATCCATTAAGATTTAGTGATGATATTGTTCGACTGTTTGGATTTCATGAAAATATCACACAAAAAAATGGACAAAATTTTAATGAAGATCTACAAAAAAGAAGAGAAAACTATGAAAAAAAATGGAGAGCTGCAATTCTTGATGCAATTCATAATCCTCACCATTTAACAAACCCTAATTGTAAATTAGTTTTTTAATTCTTCTTATTTTCCTTCAATTCATTTTAAGAGTTATCGAAAGTGATTATCAAATTTATGAAATAATATTCAAAATATAAATTAAAATTCAAACTGAAAAATTAAAAAATTATTTAATGTGCATACTTAATAAATAAGAGAGCACAAATATTGCTATTACTTTTGGCTAATTCTCAAATTTGTGCACTTTTTTCATCGGAATTATGAGATTTATCACACTTAAACAAAAAATCATACCAAATGTAATAATCAATGAAATATAAATCAAATAAGGTGGAATTTCTGAACCATTAGAATAGAGATATACAATGAATATAAGCAAAATTCCAATAGGCAACAAAGAAAAGATAAAAATCTTCTTCAAATGTTTTTGATTATTATAAGGATTTGATGCTTCTTCGTTCAAATCTGAGTCGTAAGATACTCTTGATTGAATAACTCGAAATATAAGAGATACGAAAATTAATTTAAATATATCACCAGGTAAAAATGGAAATAATCCAAGATTTAAAGCCATCTTCAATTTTAACCCTAATATTAGAAGCACAGAAATTCCTGATATATAAATAATTGAAGTCGCAAAAAACCCAATTGAAAGAATTCTAAGAAATGAAAGATGATCATCACTTTTTTCTTTGATCAAACCAATTATCCATGCAGAAAGAACAAAACCTATTAAATATCCGCTGGTTGAACCCATTAATACAGAAATTCCTGATTTCATACCCGAAAACCATGGAATACCTGCAATTCCTCCAAAAATGTACAGTATTTGGGATAAGGGGCCTTTATTTTTTCCTAAAATATAGCCGGATAAAAGAACAGAAAAGGTTTGAAACGTAATGGGAACTGGTGTGAATGGGAGACTGATCGAAATTAAACCACCCAAGCCAGTTAATAAAGCAAACATTAAAACACTTAGAAGATCATTTAATCTAATAAAGAATTGAGAATATCCATTTTTATTTTTCAGATTTATCAAAGAAATTTGATTTTCATGCTTATTGTAAAACTGGGTCATACTTATATAGACAATCATTGATATATATAAAAAATCTTCTAGATAAGTGTTTAAAAATGCTAAAAACAGATATAGTGCGAATAAGTTTGTTTAGAGATTTTATCTAATTTATTCATATTTGCATGATGATAACGATTAAAAGACATCATAGTTATCATTTTAGATGAATCTTTAAAAGCATAAAATGAAGATAATTCCAAATTATTGAATGGATATTTTCCAGCGCACATATAGTATTCTTGAACCTGTAATTAATGAAATACACCAAAAAACAGTAATGTTAATAGGTTTGGGGACATTAGGTTCGACAATAGCTTGTGAACTTGCTAAATCGGGAATTTCTCATTTTATTTTATGTGATTTGATATTTTACAACCAGTTAATATTTGTCGTCATACAGGTAATATACAAGATATTGGAAAATTTAAGACAAGCGTAGTAAAAAAGAATATATCAGAAATTAATCCCAATGCTAAAATAACAGAAATAAGTTTTAATCCTTTTGAAGTACATCATTTAGAAGATTTATTTAGTATAATGCAAATGGCAGATTTGATAATTAACACAACTGCAAACAAGAATGCTTCTATATTGTTAAATAAATTTGCTTTGGATTTGGATAAAATTGTAATTTATAGTCTATGTGGTGCTAATGCAAAAATTGGAAGAATTTTTCGGGTTATTCCTAATGAAACACCATGTTATATGTGTATTGAAGATCAGTTATTAGATCCTAGTTTGGACAATTTTAGAATCCTTCCTGACAATGATAATCACGAAATTCAATTTGCCGGATATAATCAACCTGGTTTACCTGGTATCAGTATAGATATTAATTTTATCGCACTATTTACAGCACGATTTACTTTGGGAACTCTATTTCACAATCAAAATTTATTTCCAGAAAGCGCATATAATCATTTTATCTGGCAAAATGCACCATCTAAGATTAGTCCTCATAGATATTTTGATTTAATTTATCAAAATCATTTCCTTCGATTAACCGATTGTTAATTTTGTGGAATAAGAGAAAAATTTCAAAATTCACCAAAAGCAACTAAAAATCTTCAAAAGATGAAGAAATGGAAACAATATTTACTTTCTAAAAATAGAGAGGATGAATTTCGAGAGTGAATCAACCCACATTATTTATATCTAAATCCAACTTATCAAAACTTTTTAGGTATACGCGAATATCTAAAAATGAAGTTTGTGGAGTTCTCATTGGATATAAAATTAAGCATAATCTTTTTCAGATTACAGATATAATTTTTGATAGTGATTCATATAATCAATCACCATTTAGTATTATTAGAAATACTTCATCTCTTTATTCAAAAATTCAAGATTTAGTAAGAAACACCGAAAAAAATGTTGATTACATTGGAGATTGGCATTCTCACCCGAAAGGTTCTTGTAAGTATAGTCAAATTGATTATAAAAGTATGAATGACATGCTAAGAGATGAAAAATATAATTTTTTAAATGAAATTATTTTGATAATCACTAATCAAAATTTGAGAATAAAATCTTATATTTTTCATAGAAATTCCAGGAAACCTTCCCAATGTATATTAAAGATTGTAAAATGAATAAAAATTTGAATTTTAAAAGTTTTTCTCGCTTTTTTTACAGAAAAATACAAGATTGATATGAATAGATGAAGAAAAATTTTGAATTATTTCTAAAAATTTTACTTTATTTTGAACAATTTTGCAAAATTATGAAGACTTACACGTTATTTGGGTTAAAATTTTAAAAACGCTGAATTAATACACAAACCTTTCTCAGTGGGGGGTCAATCATCGAATACATGTCCTAAATGACCGCCACATTTTTTGCATGCAACTTCATCTCTTACTACACCAAAAGAAAAATCTTTAATCGAATCTATATTTTCTGTTGAGCAAAGTTGGGTGAATGATGGTCATCCGCAGCTAGAAACAAACTAATCTTTAGAAGAAAACAGCAATGTGCCACAAACTGCACAGTAATAAAAACCTGGTTTTATTAAATCCCAATATCCTCCCGTAAAAGGAGGTTCTGTGCCCTTTTTTCGCAAGATATAATATTTTTTAGTAGTAAGAAGAGATTTCCATTCAGCATCTGATTTTTTTACTGCTCATTTTTTCAAATCTACTATTCATAAGAATTTAGAATACTTCTATTTTAATGAAGTGGAAATTTTAAAACAGTAAAAAACCTAATTAATACCTTATAACGTTTTGGCTTTTAAAAATATAGACTTTTGAACGAATATTGAATTTTGACAACAACCATTCAAATAAAATGAGAAATCCAATTGGAATGATTATACAAATGGTCAAAGCAAGAAAAAGATTTTTAGTGAGTAGATCTCGAGAAAACAATTTTAACCATGGTGCCTAAAACACTGTTATTAAATAGAATAAAAGGAAATTTTGACCAAGATTTTCAATTAATTGACTTCTAAATTTAAGTTCATATTGAACGTATGTAAGTAAAAAAAAAAAGAAGAGAGACAGATAATCCAAAAAATGTAAAAATTGCATTAATTGATCAATATTCTGCTGGTTGAAAATAATTTATACCAATACCCACAAAAAAGAAAAAATATGCAATTTTAATCATATTTTTCTTATCTTTAGAACTATATTCCCCATTTATTAATATTCGCTGATAACATGTTCTTAATAAAAAAAACTACAGTAGTATTGAAAAGTGGAAAAGGAAATAAAATAATTATTTTTGAACAAAAATTTACATTTAATTTATTTATATCGAGCATAAAATTCAACAAAAAGGAAATGCCTATTAAGAAATACGAAATATATGGCAAATAATTCATTTTTTTAGTAAAACTTATTCCACTTCTAAAAAAGAGTAATCATGCTAAACCGAAAAAGTTCTATAGAGTAAAGTAAGAGAAAAATCTATATGTTCTAAATTGAATTTCTCTCAAATAATAACAACAAATATAAATGAGATTAGAATAAGAGATATAACTTTTGATATAATTCGAGAAAATACAATCCAATTTGGATATTTTGTTTTTAATTTATGAATCGATAATGAAGTAACCCATACCATTAGGAAGATAATAACAATTTGACCTAAGTCGATAAGAGTAATAATATCAGGCCAATTTTCTGAATGAAAATATTGATATCCACGATTTAAAAAGGTGGGTCTTATTGGCAGAAAATCTTCGAACACCATTCATTGAAAGTCATACTTTCCAGATAATAAATAAGTTGAACTCGCTATCGCTGAAATTAGGAGTATGCCACCTTTATAAAAATCTATATATGTGTTTCTTTTTGAAACAACTTGTAAATTATTTTTATTCAATTTAAGAGTAGAAAACTTATTGAATATCATGCAAAAAAGAAAAATGATTGAAAAAACCATAAAAGAATTCAAATTTGTGGTAAATATTAATATAAAAAACTCTATAAACCATCCGATCTCGATGACAAAGAAAAATAAATTCCAAAAATGTCTTTTTTTTCATCTTACTCCATTCTACTTCACTCTATATTTATAATTGATTAAAAAAGATATGAAACACGACTAATAAGAGTGGGAACAAAAGATAATGTTAAATATCCAAAATTATTTTATTTGATCCAAAATTTGTATAATTTTCAGTATTGATTTCATATATTGTGTTAGAACTTTCAGAAAATTTTACTCCATATTCAGGCATTTCAATGAAATTTTGTACTACTTCTCTGTTGGAGCAGTTTTTAATCTTAATTCCATGAATTATTTGAGTATTTAATATATTATTGTTAATATGGTATTTTTCACAAGAATTTTGAATAATTCAATCTTGAGTGGCGTTATAGGAATTTAAGGTAATATTTATGTTCTTATAGTTGGTGATATATATTCCAGATTGTTGAAAAAATCCTGAATCATTCCCGAAAATGTGATTAAATTCAATTTTAATGTTCTCTCCTTTTTTTGCATAGATTTACGAGCCATCACAATAACTTCCGCTAATTTCTTGAGTTTTAATATTTGTAATATTAATAAAACGAATTGCTTGTGAAAAATGAGAAAACATACCTCTTTGTATTTCGATATTATAAGAATTTTCAATCCGATTAATTGATAAACCTAAGAAAAATTACAATTAATGAATTTGATATTCGATCAGTTTACTAATTTAAAGAATTGAAGTCTAAATAGTAGAAATCATAAAAAATAAATGAAATCGTATTTTAAAGATCGTGTTGATCAATGGATGTTCCGCCCCACCCGTATGGGAAAAATTGGTGGAAACGGACATTTGATTGATAAAAATTTAGCGCAAGCTAAAGGAAGGTAATGGAAAATTAATATCTATGATGTATATCCCCAAGATTTGATCAGCGCAGTTGCTGAAAAATTAAAAGCTGAGGAAACCATCAAAGCTCCAAAAGAGGCAATGTTTTGGAAAACCGGATGGTTTAAGGAGTATCCTCCAGTCGATTACCAAAATTTCTGGTATATTCGCGCAGCCAGCCTTTTACGAAAACTTTATCGTAAGCCTATTGGTGTAAACCGTCTTAAAAAAGAATATGGTGGAAGAGATCCTGGATATGTTCATTTAAAGCATAGTGCCAAAGGTTCTGGTTCAATTATTAGGCGAATCTTACAACAACTAGAAAAAGCAGGATACGTTCAAAAAACTGAAAAGAATGGCCGTCATATTACAAATAAAGGTCGTTCTTTACTCGATAAGTCCGCTGCAGAAATTATCAGAGCAGAATTGACAAACAACTAATTTATTTTTAAGAATCAATAAAATTAATTTATTTAAAGGTGATGTTGTTCCAATGAGTGATGATGAAGAGTTAAAAAAATTGAGAGCACAGCGCATGACTGAGTTGCAAAATCAACAAGCGCAGCAACAACAGCAAGAAGCTTTGCAGCAGCAGCAAAAGCAAGCTTTAGAAGCGCAGAAACAGATGCTTCTTATGCATATCTTATCATCTGAGGCTAGATCCAGATTGGCTAATATAAAATTAGCTAGACCTGAATTTGGAGCAAATATTGAACTTCAACTAATTCAAGCATATCAATCAGGAGCATTACGTGGCAAAACTCCCATGTCTGACGAATTTTTTAAAAGCCTACTCATGCAACTTCAAAACCGAACTAAAAAACGCACTGGAAAAATAGTTTTTAAGTAAATTAAAGAATTGAAAAATAATTAAATGAAGAAAATAATGAAAATAATGAAAATAATTAAGAAATAATAAAAAAAAGTGAAAAAAATGGCCAGAAATAAAGATTTACCCCGAAAAATACGCTTAATGAAGCATAAAAAGAAAAGTGGGAATATTCCAACTTGGGTGACTATGAAAACTAAAGGAAAAGTTCGTTGGACTCCATTTAGCCGACGAAACTGGAGAACACAACGGTTAAAATCATAATCGATAATCGTATTCTCTTTATCAGGATGATGAATTAAGATGGCAAAAAAGAAAGTTATTAAAAAAATTAAAACTGAAGATAATCAACTTAAAGCAGTAAAAGTAGATAAGCGCGTTGAGCGTGAAGAACAGAAAAAAAAGGAAGAAGAAGCAAAAAGACAAGCAGAGGCTAAGAAAGAAGTAGATGCTTTCGATTTGGATGAAGTACCTGAAGGTGAAGAAGAACTTAGTGAAATTGAACAAGAAATTGCTGAAGCAGAAGAAGCAGAATTCGAAGAAGAAATTCAAGAAGAAAGATTCTATGTTGTTCCTCTTGCTAAAAAGGGATTTGAACGCGCACCTCGTTGGAAAGCTTCCAAAAAAGCCATTAAAGTGCTTCAAGAATTCCTAACCCGCCATATGAAGCCTGAAGGTCCAGTATATATTTCCCCTGAATTAAATGAACGAATTTGGGAAAATGGAATCAAACATCCTCCTCGGAAAGTGCGTGTTCGGGTTACAAAAAGTGTTGACGGGATCGTTCGTGCATATCTAGCATAAATTCTTTTGAAATATACTTAAACCTTATCCTAAATTTAACTATTTTTTCTTTTCTCCTTAATGTGACAGAGCTTTGATTCAATATGCCGATAAAAAAAGAAAATATTTTTGGAGGGCCAAATATCGGAGTATATTTAGCCATGAATAATGCTTATTTTCTCCATCCACCTAAAATTAATCCTAAAATCGTTGAATTTATAAAAGAAATTCGACCCGATATGGTTTCGATTGAAACTTTTATCGGAGGGGGCGCTGTCATTGGATCATATGTGGCAATGAATTCATTTGGAATTATTGTACCTCATAATATTTTTGACTCAGAATTGGAAGTTTTACGAGCGAATATGACTCATGAATTTCAAATTTCTGTTGTTGAGACTGATTTAAATGCATTTGGGAACTTGATTTTATGTAATGATCATGGTGCGATAATATCACCAAAAATTGGAGAAGCAAAGGATATTATTTCAAAAGTACTTAAAGTTCCTGTTAGAGTTTTGGGCTTTGCTGGATCCAACTTACCTGGAGCTTGTGGATTAGCCAATAATAAAGGTGTTTTAGTCCATCCGATGATTGATGAACATGATGCCGAAATCATTGCAGATACTTTAAAGGTTGAAATTGATGTCTCTACGATTAATACAGGAAACCCTTATTTAGGTGGAGGTGCTGTTGTAAATGACTATGGCGCTCTTTTTGGGCGCGATTCAACCGGACCAGAAATCCAACGATTACTTGAAGTATTGCAAATTAAATAACCAAAAGAATAATCAAAAAAAATTAAAATCATGATTCTTTTTTAAAATTAATATTTAGCACAATGTGAAAGATTATGGCAAACTCTGAAGTAAAAATCTATAAAATCACAGGAAAATATGTTAAAAAACATCAAAAATTTAAGTTTACTAAATATGTTAGGGCGCTCAAACCAGAAAATGCTTTGGATAAAGTTCTTGGTGCAATTACCTCTCAGCGTATTTTACGCAGAAAAATCGAAATTGTTGAGAATACCGAAGTAACTTTGGATGAATGCCCGGATTTATATATTCGAGAACTTGCAAATTTATAATTCCATTTTATTGAATATGATCACTTTGCAGAACTAAAATAAATTCAGTTGAATAACTTTTCCTCTTTTTTAATTCTTCTTTCATTTTTCATCTATAAGCGATTTAAGTGTAACAAAATTCAAATTAGGAATCAAGATTCAATAATTAATCCCAAAATAATCAATAACCTTTCCAAATACTGATATACAATGAGCCAACCCCAAAATAATACGCCGATAGATATAAATCAACTTATTTATATTTATCGAGTTTTACAAGATCAACAAGCAGCGATAATTGATCAATTAAATCTTCTAGACACTCAGATTCATGGTGTAAAAACTGCCTTAACAAGCATGCAAGGTTTAAAAGAAGTAGATAAAGAACATGAAATTATTATAAACATTGGTGTAAATGCCTATACATATGCAAAAATTATTGATCCTAATAAAATATTAATATCTATTGGGAAAGATATGGTAATCGAAAAATCTATTGATGATGCGATGATAACAATGAGCGAAATACAGAAAAAATACGAAAATATTCGAGAAAAATTAAATCAAAATCATCAAGAAATAAGCTTAAAAATAAAAGAGATCCAACCCATCATTGATCAAACCTATAAACGTTGAATTACGGAAATTAAGGAGGAAATTTCTCGATGTTTTCAAAATTGCGTAAAGGACTATCTTCAGTATTGAAAGTAACCCTAAATGACAAAAATATGGATAAAGTACTCACTGATTTAAAATTAACATTATTAAAAAATGATGTGGCTGTTTTTGCGGCTGAAAAAATCGTCGAAGAAACAAAAGAACTGCTTTCTGGTACAGAAGTAGGCGCTTTTAGCAAAAAAAATTTACTTCGCACGACAGTTGAAAAAGCAATTTATACTTTACTAAATGTTGAAAATCAATTTGATTTAATTGATAAAATAAAAAATCGTCCTAATCCAAGAAAACCCTTTGTAATAATGGTTTTAGGGGTAAATGGAACCGGAAAAACGACTACAATTGCTAAATTGGTTAATTTATTAAAGAAAAATGATGTTTCTGTTGTTGTTGCTGCAGCTGATACATTCCGTGCAGGTGCCATTGAGCAATTATCTCAACATATGAAAAATCTCAATACGAAACTAATTAAGCAAAAGTATAAAGCAGATCCTGCTTCAGTGGCGTACGATGCCATTGATCATGCAATTGCAAAAAAAATTCAAACAGTTATTATTGATACCAGCGGTCGTCAAGTTACTAATTTTAATTTGATTGAAGAATTAAAGAAAATAAAACGAATTAATAATCCTGATCTCATCATTTTTATTGGGGATTCATTAGCTGGTAATGATGTTTTATTTCAAGCTGAAAAGTTTAATGAAGCTGTGGGAATTGATGCCAGTATCATTACTAAATTAGATGCAGATGCAAAAGGTGGTGCAGCACTGTCTATTGCTTATATAACAAAAAAACCGATTATTTATATTGGTGTAGGTCAAGGATATGATGATTTAATCCATTTTGATCCTGATTGGTTTATTGAAAAATTAATGGGTAAAAAAAGTAAATAATAACAATTCACAAATACTCTTATCAAAAATATTTTAATTCATAAAAAATTGGTAAAGGTGAAGAATTCTCATGTCAGTTGCAAAGAATAGTCCTAGTGAGACGATGAATAAATTTCAACGATTTTGGCTAAATATCAAACGTATTCTTAAAATTTCAACAAAACCTACGAAAAAGGAATTTTTCACCATGGTTAAAGTTGCTTCGATTGGTATGTTGATTATTGGTGGCCTTTATTATATCGTTCAATTGATTTCAAGCCTACTTTCCAATAATTAAACCATTATAAACCTTTTTTCCTATATTTTGAATAAAAATTGAAAATAAACTAATCTACACGATTATTCTAATTGTTATTTACATTTTATTGTAAAGAAAGAAAGAGTAGAATGATAAAATGAAAAGAAGGATAAAAAAAAAGAAAGACATTAACGATGTAATTATTAATTAAATATTAAAGAAAATCTTTAAAGTAATACAGTTCTATACTTGTTGGATCTTCAACTTTAAGATTTTTTTCGATATTTACAGCCACAATATGCTTAATTCGTTGTTTTAATGCTTCATCAAGAAATCTTTGAGTTACAACTCCATCAATAATCAAGGTTTTCATGCTAGAATTCATTTCTTCAAAAATTTTAACATTGCTTGTTCGATATATCTCTTGATATTGATCATTTAAGGCAACTGCAATATTACTTGAAATTAAATCCTTCACAATTGGTGTGATTTTATCTTTTGAAAGTGAGATTTTTGGTCTTTCATATTTATCTCGAGTTGAACGACGAACGGAACGATCTTGTCTTGAACCTCGAAAACCTTTTTCTGATGTCATACTTCGTCGTGTACGGATTTGTTTTTCTCTTCCATGACGTTGAGAACTTGAATTCATTCTTCCACTAGATGATTGGGAATGATTTAGATTTTTTTTTGCAGTTTGTGGTAATACTGCTTTTTCACTTCGTTTTCTTCTTTCTTTAAGCAAATCAGAGACAAGACGCTTATTTTGCAAACAACTTACTAATTCTTTTGGAATTAATTCTTCAACTTCCTTATTTGGAGGTGCTCGTGCATAATATTTAATTTTTGATACTTGTAATAATTCATTAAGTATCATATCTCCTCCTCGATCTCCGTCTAAAAATGCAGTACACTCTTTTTCTTGAGTTAAATCTACAATTACTTTTGGAATTGATGTTCCGTTCACAGCAACTGTATTTCTTACTCCAATCTTTAGCAATTGTTGGATATCATTTCGACCTTCAACAATGATAACTTCATCTGCCTCTTCAATTTTATCTCCAGCAGGAAGTCCATTCCAAGTTATTACAGATTCTTTCTCTAATTCAATATTAATTTTCTCTGATATTGAATTTCGATCTGCAGTATCTGCTTTCCAATCTTTTAATAATTCTTTTGCACGAGCTTCAATTTGGGCAAGTTTTGATTTTCGTAAATCTTTAATTTCTTTTAACTGAAGAGAAGCTCGACATGGACCAACTCGATCAACTGTTTCTAATGTGGCAGCCAAGATTGCTGTTTCAGTACGATCGAGACTTGATGGAATGATGATTTCCCCTGTTGTTATGCCTTTTTCAGAAGACGCATTAACAATAATTCTTCCGATTCTTCCTGTTTTTTGCAGTTCACGTAATTCTAAAGAGTCTAAAAGACCTTCTGTTTGACCAAAAAGTGCTCCTACAACATCTTGAACTTCTACGACTCCATTAACGGTAAAATTTGCAATTATATTGTATTTTGCACTTGTTTGATCAATACTTTCATTAATTCCTTTTGTCATAATATATTCACTGTTTCTTTTGTTTTATGAGTCGCAAGAAAATATAATTATTGATTAGAAAAAGCAGAAAAATGATGATAAAGTCTGTCTAATTTAACCCTTTGATTTATTATTATGTCTTTTCTTATATTACCTCTATAAATTGATAACTCTAAAGTGATTCTATTAATAAACTTATATCTAAGGTAAATTTAAGATAATTTTAAGAGATTATCTAAAGATTGCATTGATTCTCAAATTTAACTTTGATTATTATTTTATTATTCGCAGTTTTATTTGATCTTTATTATTCTTTCGAAATTTGATGATTCCATTACTTTCTTTAGAGTAATTAATCTTTTAGTAATATTAACCAATGATATTGATTGTTTGTGAATGAAGATTATCAATCGTAATATGTTGAATTTATTTCAACTTCAGGTAATATATGATATTTGGCATATTTCAACCAATAGGGAATTATTCTTTTTCTTCTTTTCTAATTATATACTTTCTTGCTTAATTTGTATATTTTTATTTTTATCCTCAATGTAATTATTATCTGTTTTATTGTGGTAATAATTGATTTGGATTATATTTGTTATGTTAATTATAATTGTGATATGTGATGTGATAAGGATAATAGATGAAATATAAGAGTTATTTGAATATTTATCTATTAACATTCACGTTGAACACAGAACCTTTCTGACTTTTGTTCGTTATTAAGTCCAGAATGTTTCTTAAGTGAACCGTGAATTTTCTTGTATCTGGAGGATATTTATCCTCAATATTATAAAATTTATTTATAGATAAAAATATTTGGATAAATTTGAGAGTTATTAAGATATTTTTCCATAAAATTTGAAATTGTAGTATGATAAATTATAATTAAAATATGGAAAATATTCTTGTATTTGGTGGAAAAGGAGGGGTTGGAAAATCTTCAATTTCTACAGCAACAGCTGTATATTTGGCAAAAAACCTCCCCAAAAAGAAAATTTTATTAGTGTCATTTGATATTGCACATAATTTATCCGATTTATTTGAAAAAGAGATTGGAAATGATATAACACAAATTACATCAAATCTATTTGTAATTGAACCTGATCCAGATCTTTATGCTTTAAGTTACACTGGTGAATTAACGAAAAAAACACGAGAATTGTTTAAATCTTCAAAACTTATGGCAATGATTCCCCAATTGGAAGCAATTGTAGAAGAATCTCTCCGGAGTGAAAATTTACCCCTTGCTATGAAAAATGCTCTTTTTTTTCAGAGTATTATTGATGCAGAAAATCCAATGAAGGGTATTGGAGAAAGAAAACTTCGTTATATTGCTCTTGATCAAAATAAAGAAACACCTTTAAATGAACGAAGTTTATTACCGAAATTTGACATAATGGTTTGTGATTTTCCACCAACAGGAAATATGATTGCACTTTTTGAAGTTCCTGCTGATCCATCGCGTCGATTAATGAAATTGACCTTAAAAATAATTTCAGTTTTGCAAGAATCTTTAAATAAATTTAAGTCAATAACAAAATGGGCTCAACCTGCGATTTGGATGGCAAAACATGCGATCAATAAGGAAGCAAAACCTTCTAACCCTTTAGATAAGGAGGATCAACAAAATTTAGCCCAAAATATATTAGATCTTCTTTATGAAATGGAAAAACGCAGTGATCGTATAGCAGAATTATTAAAAGGAATTGGATCACTCAGGTTAGTCTCTATTCCGGAAAAACCATCATTTGAAGAAGCAAAAAGGGCAAAAATCCTCTCCGATCCATTTATTTCTGTAGATGCATTACATATAAACAGATTAATCCCGCCTTCAGAAAAGGGAAAAACACTCTATCTGGATAAAATTCTCTCCAATCAAGAAAAATATCGCCTAAAAATTCATAATGAATTTCATGATTTAAAAATATGGGAATCACATTGGTTGGAAGATGAACCAATCGGAATTAAAGGATTAACACGCTTAGCTGAAGAGATCTATAAGGAATCGACTATTTTTGAAATTCTAAATCCATTGAAACGATATTTAAGGAAACCTCTAAATAATCAAGAAAAAAATCCCTTAAATATTGAAGAATTTCGTCAAAAATGGCGAGAGAGCTAAAATTTATAAATTCAGCCGAATTCCAAAATTTTTTTGATGATCTCGCTTTTATTTTCTTGATATGCCACAAGTGCAATTTGAAATTCGCGATCAACAAGGATTATGCAGAATAGGGCGATTTAAATCTGGCAAAATTTTCTATTATACTCCAAATTTGATTTTTCCAATAAATGAATTTGAAAATCTTTCATATAGCTTAAAAAAAGAGAACTCTTCTTCATCAAATCAAAACTCTTTACGATTTGAAGATTACAAAAATTTAATTAAAAACACCACGCATTCTTTTTTAGCTTCCTTAACAGTTGATCCTTTAGGATTATTTTCAAATAATAATTTTATCTCTCCAGAACATGAACAATCTTATCAAATTATTGAAAATCTTGATCTTTTCGGAGTTTATTCTATTAACAAATTAAAAAATACTGAATATCCTTCATCTTCTCAATCATCTATAAACACATTAAACTATAATCTTTTGCATCTTCCTAATTCTTCTCTTTTTCCAGATAATACAAAAATGCATTTTCATGTATTATCTGCTAATTTTCCAAATACTGATTATAATCGATATGAATCTTATGAAAAAGCTCTTATTCAACATCGATTAGATTTTTATTCAAGCCAAATTCTTGCTCAAAATCTAGATGATTTTTTTATTTTAGAAATTCCCTTCACTACGCAAAAATCCATCATGAATTTGTATTTATCTTGGGTTCAGAATCATCAAGATCAATTATTTGGATTAAAATTTACTAATATTTTTCGCAATTTAAGAAATCAATTAGAAATTTTAGAGTGGATTTTCACATTTAAAATGCAAACTTCTCCAAATTTGATGTGGATCGCTGGAGGACAGATTTTTCCTCAAAATTATGCTTTAGCTATATACTTAGGATTTGATTGTATTGAAACAAATTCCCTTTTTTATTATTCTTATCAAGGTTTATACATTACTTCTCAATCATCTCAATGGCTACGCAATCTTCAATTTCCTCCTTGCGCTTGTCCAGCATGCCAACATTTGGAAAGACTGGTTCCTGGAACAGGTTCTGAAAACTTGGAGCAGTTGCATTTGATTTTATATCATAATATTTTTACTGCTCGCACAGAAATTCGACGTATAGAACAGTATCTAAGTGAAGGATCACTTCGATCATATTTGGAAGCTCAAACTCATACAAAACCTGAATTTGCTGCTATTGTTCGACTTATTGATAAATATTATGCAAATGAAATTAATTCACGCTATAAACTATGTAATTCTCATAAAGTCGATTGTATTGGAGTTGAATCATATTTTCGACCTGAAGTACAAAATTTTATTCAACGTGTAAAAAATGAAATTACTCCTGCTCAAAAATACCAAATTGTTGTAATTCTTCCATGTGCAGCAAAAAAGCCATATTCTCAATCAAAATCTCATCAATATTTTAGGAAGGTTATCCGAAAAACGATGGGAAAAGAATTTTATTCACAAGTACATCAAGTCATTATCACTTCACCTTTGGGGGTAGTCCCAAGAGAATTAGAGCACATTTTTCCTGCAGCTCATTACGATATACCTGTAACTGGTGATTGGGATGAATATGAGATTAATTTGACTGGAAAATTACTTGCAAATTGGCTTAATAAATATCAAAATATTAAAGATGAAAATACTGGTAAAGATCAAAATACTGGTGAAGATGAAAATGCTAGTAAAAATAATCACCCCTTAATAATTGTTGCTCATGTTCATGGAGGATATTACTCAGCGTGTAAAGTAGCTGAAGATAAATTGAAATTGGAGTCAAAGAATATCATTTGGAGATATACTTTAATTCAGGAAGAATCTGCTTCGCCATCATCAAAAATAGGATTAAAAGCCTTAGAAAACACTCTTAATGAAATCAAATTATCTTGGGTTTTGTCAAAAAAAGATCAAATAACAAATAAAGATAAACAATCTAAAAAAATTTTAAAAAAAAATATATTTCAATCTCTCACTGAAGCAGAAATTATGATTCGAGCCAATTTAGATTATCAATTTGGTAAAGGTGCAGGAGACTTGTTTATGGATACAGGAATAATTGTAAATAAATGTCGTAATCCTCAATATTTTGAAGTATTCACATATGATGGTGCTGGAAAATTTCAGATTGGGCGACTTCACACTAATTCTGGATTTCTTAGGCTCACACCTCGTGGTGCACAACGTTTAATTTCTCATGGTCGGAATTTTGTCAAAATTACTGAACCTACTATGAAAGGAACAACAGTTTTTATACCAATCTTAGACAATATGGATTCATTATGTCACCCAGGAGATGAAGTAATTGTTTTAAATTCCAATAATGAATATCTTGGAGTAGGGGAATTAATTCGAGCTCCAGCAGATTTGAGAAATATAAAATATGGTTTAGTTTGTAAACTGAGAAAAAAAGTTAAAGATCAACACTTTTCCACTTCTTCTACTGATGTAGACTTACTGAAGGAGATTGAACAATGAATTCTGAGAAAAGACTTCCATCTGCAATTTCTTATCTGCGCGAAGAATTGCAGTATTTACGCCAAAGACCATTATCCAAGCAAAAAAAAGCAAAAACGCACCGATTTTCAAAACCCGTTGCTAGTTTTTCAAAACCTGATAGGCTCAAATCTGGAATGGGAACAGAGATTACATTAATCTTTCGATCTCGCGCTTGTAGTTGGGCAGGTTCTGCATCGGGAGGTTGTACAATGTGTGGATATTGGAATGATCGAGCTGAAGGCGATATTACATCAGATCATTACTGGTTACAATTTATTTCAACAATTGAGAAATTTAAATCGCTTTTAGAAGATCATAATGAAAAAATTGTGTTTAAGATGTTCACTTCTGGAAGCTTTTGTGATCCTAAAGAATTGGATGAAAAACTTCAACTGAAAATCTTGCAGAAACTCGCAGATTTCGAGTCAATAAAAGAAATTGTCCTCGAATCGCGTCCTGAGTACTTGACCTCTGATCTATTAACTAAATATAGACAAATTATTCAAGAAAAGTACTTGGAAATCGGTATTGGTATTGAAAGTAGTTCTGATTATATTCGTGCCAACATAATCAATAAAGGATTTAATTGGAGACAAATAGTTCAGGCAGTTGAGCGGGTTCATGCTCACAATTTTGGTGTAAAAGCCTATTTACTCTTTAAACCTCCATTTCTCTCAGAATATACTGCTTTAATGGATTTATTTCAATCAATACGAGATTGTGTGCAGTTAGGAGTGGATACAATCTCCATCAATCCAACAAACATTCAGCAAAATACAGTCTGTAGCGTTCTCGCTTCTCAAAATCAATTCCGATCTCCATGGTTTTATTCACTATTTTGGATAATAAAGCATGCCATTTCTCAAGAAGAATTAAAACATATAAGATTGCTCTGTGATCCAAGTGCTGCGGGTAAAGAACGTGGAATTCACAATTTTTACAGTCATCATCCATCTAATTCAGAAGCAATTGATATTCTACAAAAATTTGTTAAACATCAAGATCTCTCTATAATTCCTGAATTAATTAATGATAAGGAATCATTGGTTAATTATAACAGATACCGCACTGAAATATTATATAAATGGAGTTAATTAAATTAGGAACCATGATTTTAATATTTTTTTTTTCCAAAATAGAATATTCCATTTGTCAAATGTCCATTCATTGTTTTAAATGTTGATGTATCTGCAATGATTAATTGAAAATTTCTCACAAGTTTGAAAATTTCTTCTTCTGAGTGATGTCTAAAAACTCCTCCATCTGGTAATTCAAATATTCCATAATGCTGATATTTTTTTTCAAATTTCAAATATCTCTCTCGATTATATATATTTGGCGTAATTAAAAAATCATTCATGTACAAATAACCCCCTGGTTTTAAAACACGCCAAATTTCGCTCATGGTTATCTGCTGTTGCTTTTTGAAAGGAATGCAGGTAAATAAAGCTAATGCGAGAACGGCATCGAAAGATTCGTCTTTAAATGGAATTTCTTCTGTAATCAAGTGATTTAAATTCAAATAAGGATGAATTGATTTTCCTCTAGCAATCATTTTTTCAGAAATATCTATCCCCACAGTATTTTGATATCCTTCATTATATAAGGAAAATAGTGTTCTGCCGTATCCACAGCCAAAATCGAGGATTCGTGCATCTTTAGGTAGATATTTGGAAAATACTTCTATTTGAAAAGGAGTGGTGAATTCTTTCTCATCTGCAACTCCATTCCAATATTTTCTTTGATTTTTTATCATAATTGCAATCTGCTCTCAGCTGCAAAATACACTTCCTATGCACATATTTTTATGAATCCATAAAAATTATTCGATAAAAATTGAAATTAAACAAATCGCAACAAGAATTAGGTAATTTTAATTGTTTCTTCATTTATCAGTTTCTTGAATAGAAATAATCTTTTCTGTCTTCCATCCTTTAAAATCTTGATTTTCTGAAGTTGTAGTAATTTATCCACATGATATTTTACAGAATTACGTTTGAGTCCTGTTTTTTGAGCAATCTCACTTGCTGTAATTCCAGGTTTTTCATCAATCATATTTAGAATTGTGCGTGTCATTACTGATTTTTCGATTTTTATCATCATTTTAAGATTTTTAGGTATATGATCTCGCAGAAAAAATAAGCAAAATTGACCTTCATATGTTCTTTTTATCAATCCATACTGTTCAAGAATTTCCAAATGCCACGACATTTGTCCTGCACTTAAATTTAGCCGTCTTTTTAGCGCATTAAAATGAATACCAGGTTCTCGGGAAATAGTTCTAATCAGGTTTTGTCGATTTTCGTTACTTAAAATATCTTTACAAGATAGCCTGTGGATCCCTCTATTCTCGTTAATTCGATTTTCTAACCAAGAATTTGCTTCATCTGTAGTAAAAATTGCAATTATTACTGTTATAGATACAGCAAAAATAAAAATAAAAATAAAAACAATACTCCATTCTGAAGAAGAATTAAAAACTAACGAATCTCTTCCTTCATCTAATGGTAAGGTGTTTTTGATTTCATTGAAAAATATAGAAGGAAAAAGAAAATAAAATGCTAAAATGATAATAGAAATAAAAATAAGGGTGATAAAATGAGATCGAAAACTTGTAATGTGAATTTTTGAAGCTGATCTTGATTTTAATATTCTTTTTTGGTAGTAAATCACAGATTTTTCCATCCTATAATCTTATTCCATATAAATCGATAAATTTGAAAAAAAAAATAGTTCTTTCTACTGTAAATATATATCGTTGCGTATCAAATAAATGCTGGGGGATACTTTTTGAACTATTTTTTCATAAATTCCTTATTACGGATATCAAATGAAGTGTGAAAAGTGATAATTTTTTGATTTTTCTTGGGAATCATTTTTATTGTTATACCCCTCAATCTTGTTATGAAAGCTTTTTCACCCTTTTCACATCGGTTGATTAGCATTGATACTGCAAAAGGCTTTGGTATTTTTATTATGATTCAAGTTCATCTTTTTACCCAGGCTATCGCTCGTGGCGATCCTGCTGTATTTGTTCCAATAGTATCTCAAATGTCGATATTTCTTTGGATTATGCTTTTTCCATTAATTATAATGAGTGTCTGGGGTAGTATTTTTACTGTAATGACATGCTTGATAATCACAATTCAAATGTTCAGCAAGTTAAATTCTTCAAAACGAGACTATTGGAAATTTATTTTAAGGAGAATTTTAACTGGTGCTTTAATATTAATTCTATACTCTCAAGTTCGGAAATTGTTTGGTATTCGCAATACAGAGTCGCGATATCGCACCATAGGTTCAATTGAACTTGTATTTTCTAGTGATACAATCGATTCAATTGTGTTTGTAGGGGTCCTTATTCCAATTTTGCTATGGTTCATACTTTTAATCCCCAAATTATGCCAACCTATTCCCTTTATTCTTTTTTTTACAAGTCTTGGTTTAGGTGGATTAGTTTTTAGTCCTTATTTTATTCGTTGGGGTCACATTCTGATTGAATTATTAAATTCAAAAGGTTGGTTCATTTCAGAATGGATTCTTTCGAAATTTATATATGGCAGGTTTAAAATCGCCCATACTTTTAGTTTTGGTTGTATGGGGGTAATCTTTGGATATATGATTTATAAACGCATTTCAGCTAAGCAATTACTAAATTCTGCTGCATTATTCTTTGCTACCATGATGATTCTTTTAGGAATTGCTGTATTGATCGATTGGCATTTTCTCCTTCATTTTGCAGATACAGATATTCCACTTCCTGTTCAATTCTTTAATTTAGGAGGAC
Source organism: Candidatus Harpocratesius sp. (assembly GCF_054039255.1). Classification (NCBI taxonomy): domain Archaea; kingdom Promethearchaeati; phylum Promethearchaeota; class Promethearchaeia; order Promethearchaeales; family Promethearchaeaceae; genus Candidatus Harpocratesius; species Candidatus Harpocratesius sp. The sequence continues at coordinate 111,948 of NZ_JBPLBG010000071.1, read as the reverse complement.
AAGCACTTTTATTGTCAATTTTCATAAGTCGACTAGATTATGGATCAGAATATTCAAGAATTCGGGCTGTAAAACGAACTTTATGGCTCCGTCGATATGGTGTTGTCTCATTTACTGTATTTACTATTGGTCGATTAGTTGGTGATGGTGTTTATTGGCTATTTTTACGTTTGTTTGGTCCTTCTATCGGATATTCTGATTTAGGACCTCGTCTTAATTGGAATACAGCGCTAATTTGTTTATTCTTGTTTACAGTTATTATATCATGGGAAATTGTTTTGCGCCTATGGGAAAAATTGGGCTATTATGGTAGCATGGAATTCTGGATTTCTCTGATTCTTATTATTTTCCGATTTCGTAGTCGTTCTTCGCTTGATATTGCGTCAAAAATATATTATTATAAAAATCTTGAAGTAACTGGAGATTTTAAGGGAATTCACGAACGAGAATCACCCATTATCTTCAATAAATAATATTTACTTTTTTCTTATTCTTTTTGGCATATATCCTGTATCATAACCTTGTAATAATTTTAATTATTATAAATTGAATTTTTCTCACACTTAACAAGATCAGAGTGAATAGTGTGGATAAGTGAAAATTAGTTTGAGAAGTGACAATTTCGCGTATAAGTATGGATATAGATTATGAGAAAAAATGCTTTATAACAAATGACTTATTGTCTATTCACCGATTTCGATAGAAATTAATTCAATTGAATTTAGAGGGTGTCTCCTTCCCTACTTAACAAGGGTATTCTCTCACTAAATAATTAACGCATTTGAATTAAATATCAGCAAAATTCATATTTTATGCGCTACTTCCATACTTAACTCAAAGTTAGTTTAGTTGATGCATTATGGTAAAGGTGAGAAATCCTAAAGAAATTGAAGACATGGTTATTCGTGGGGACTACAAGCAAAAACGTATCTTTTCTATCGTAGCTCATATTGACCATGGAAAGACTACTACCTCAGACTTTTTGCTTAAAAGAGCAGGGCTTATGCGACCAGAGGATGCAGGAGCCATGCAAGCAATGGATTCTGATGATGAAGAACAAGCACGAGGTATTACAATATTTACTTCGGTTGTACTACTCGCTTTCGATGATCCTCGCAAAAAAAATGAAGATCCTTATATTTTCCAAATTAACGATACTCCAGGGCACCTTTCATTTACAGGAGAAGTCTCACGAGCCCTCCGAAGTTCTGACGGTGCTATTTTACTCGTCGATGCTTTAGAAGGGATGATGACCCAAACTGAGACCAATATTCGGCTCTCTGTTGGAAATGAAATTTGTAAACCCGTAGTTTATATTAACAAGGTTGATCGTTTGATATCTGAATTACGTTTGGAACCAAAAGAAGTTTATGAACGAGTAGATGCAATTATAAACGATGTAAATAATTTGATTCGTGAATTACAACCTGAAGGTGTTGATTGGACCGTTTCTTTTGCAAAAAGCCAAGTTGCTCTCGGATCTGCCAAGCATGGTTGGGGATTTACCATGGAAATTTTGCAAGAGCGTAAGATCAAGCCTACTTTTGTGTTTGAAAAATATAAAGAAGGCGATATTGAATTCTTGCGCAAGAATTTGCCATTAGATGATTCATTATTGCGGATGGTTATTGATCATTTGCCTGATCCAATCCAAGCCAGTGCTTATCGTTTACCCAAATTGGTAGAAAATGTTGACTTTAATTCTGAATTAGGTAAAGCTTTGACTTCAAGCGATCCTAAAGGTCCTTTAATGGGTATGATTGCTAAAGTGTTTATTGATCCTAAATCATTCCGCCCAACATTAATCGGTCGTGTATTTTCTGGAACTCTTCGACAAGGTGACAGCATTTATTTAGTCAACCGTCGCGAAAGTTATAAAGTTAAGCGTTTAGGTGTAATGGAAATCACTGATTTACTTGATATGGATCAAGTTCCTGCAGGTAACTTATTCGCCCTCTTTGGATTCATTTGTCCATCTGGTGAAACTTTCGTTGCAAAAGAATATGCTGATACCTTTGAAGATAAGGGAGAACTACCTCGATTTGAAAGTATTAAATATTCTTGCGAACCGGTTGTTTCGCGATCAATCACACCAGTCGATCCTCAAGATTTAGGCAAACTCGGAGAAGTTACCTCTAAATGGCTCATGGCTGATAATACTGCTAAATTTTCGTTAAACAAGGAATCAGGCGAGTATATTCTTAGTGGAATTGACCCATTGCAGATTGAAATTCTTACAAAACGAATCGATCGACAGGTAAAGATCAAAGTTGGTGAACCAATTATTGTATACCGGGAAATGGTTACAAAGAAATCCAAGCCTTATCATACCAAATCACCAAACGGTCACAACAAGTTAATCTTGTATGTTGAGCCTTTAGATCCTATTGCCACACAACTCGTTTTAGACGGTGAATTAAATGAATTAATGGATGCTAAAGCAATGTCTAAAATTTTACGAGAAAAAGCAGGTTGGGATGCAAAAGAAGGTCGAAAGATTTGGGATGTTTATGAAGGTAACATTCTTATTGATGGTTCCCGAGGTTTACAGCGTTTAGATCGTATCAAATCATATTTAATCAGCGCTTGGCGTGAATGGTGTTCAAACGGACCATTAGCTAAAGAACCAGTAATGGGTGTTAAAGCAGTCTTTACTGATGCAGATGTCCACGTTGACCCCGCCCACACTGGATACTCTGAAATCGCAACCATGACTACCGCTGCACTCTCTCTAAGTTTCCTAGATGCAGATCCAAAATTATTTGAACCTATTCAAAAATGCGATGTTAAGACACCTAATGGAACTGAAGGTGGAATTATCAAAGTTTTGACTCAACATCGAGGAATTATCGAAGAAATTTTACCCGATGGTGCATATATGCGTGTAAAAGGAAAATTGCCTGCAGAGGAATTATCAAAAGGAATTGCAGATGATTTTCGTGGTGCTACACAAGGTCGGGCTTTCTTTGGATATGAATTTGCCGGTTTTGAGCCAATTCCACGAGCGTTGATGAATCAATATATATTAGAGATTCGTAAACGTAAAGGAATGGCAGAACATTTGCCAGATGGTTCTAATTATCACCGATTTATTTACGTGCGAACTTAATCGCTTTTTCTTTAATATTTTTAATATTTTTTTCTTTTTTTTTGAGGATAAATTTATCCTTTTATCCTTTAATTAAATAAAATTTTCTCATATTTTTACATTTTGAAGTGAGAATATTTGATTTAAAGTGCGAATAAGTTTTTTCCTTGTTGCAATGAGTTTTTCCTAATTTTTCAAAGCGGTTCAACAAGTATCCACACAAATTAATAAATGCCTATTACCTATCAAATAGTCTATTTGATAACCAAAACCATTTTTAATTGAAAAAATTGTTGTTGAAAGCACTGATACAAATATATAAATAATCGAAACGTTAAAGATAATCTTACATAATGCATTAGAATGTGTGCATCATGAAAAAGGTTCGATTTTACAAACAAAAATCAAGATTGGGATCGTCTGAAAAAATATTTATTCCTAAATCAGAACTTCGCGTTGAATATATCGATAAGATGGATAATTTATCAAAATATGCCGATTCTATAGACTTAATATTCACAAAATTGTATGGGAATGAATATCCATATAAGATGAAAAACGAAATTGTAAAATTCGGCCCTGATTCACGTATTATTGGAATTTGGTTTGGTAATGTTTTAATCGGGTATTCTGGATTTGTTCATGATAAGGTACATAATAGGGTCGAATTTGGTCGCTTAGTTAAGCATCCCGATTATAATTTCAACATTATGGTGATGGATCAATATTTAAACCACATTATCGAAGAGTTGCATCGAGACGGAGATAAAATTCTTTTTGGAACTACTCGTTTATGGATTACATCTGCCTATTTGGAATTATTGCAATTTAAAATGTGTGGAAGTATGATTCTTCCTCTTCATATAAGTAGTACGTGGGATAATACAACATGTTATCCATATTTCGGTGTTTATAATCTTCCTTTGAGACATCGAATTGCAAATACACACCAAATTCCAAAATGGGTTAGAAATCTGTTTATTCATTGGGATGATTTATTTAGTTCTTTTAATTGGGGGCTTCCAGAAACTGCAATAGAACAAGATATAATTGAAATGGAATTTCTCCCAGAAATCTCTAATGATGAAATGAAAATGAAAGGGGGAAAAATGTTTTACGTACCATGTATAAATAGCCTTAAAATAAAAGAAAAAGTACATTCTTTGTTAAAAGAAGGATACGTTCTAAGTGCATTTTATCCATCTTGGTATAAAATTAATTTAACGAATAATTTAGCGAGTAAATCAACTAATAATACAACGAGTAAATCAACTAATAATACAACGAGTAATTCAAGCAACAATACGATCGATAATGCAAGCGATAATATAAGAGATAATATGACTAATAATACATCATCTTATGTCAGTATTCTTCTTTTGGTTAAAGTATCTCACGCAATCCATAACTTTCCTAAAAATTTTGCACTAAGTGCCATCCACTATGATTTTGCAAGAGAACATTTTTGTAACCATCAAGGAATGGATTTACTATATAATAAGCCCTTTAATCAACTATTTCGTAGAAGAAAAATGGGGTTGTTGCGCCGAACTTCAATTAAATTTTTCGATAGATTTTATCAAGTTAAAGTCCACAGTTTGTTTGATGAACATTCAGTAAACAATTCTGTGGCACAAATTTTCAAGTGAGGTATTATCATGCAAGTAAATTCTGAAACTATGCTTTGGTTTCTGCGAGGAATTTTTTTAGTTTTTTGTGGATTGATCACAATCGTTATGGGAGTTTTAGGGTTTAGGACTTATAAGAAAGATTCAAAATATTTAGCCAATATTTTATGTTCTGCTTCATTTTTCAGCTTGTCATGTTCAACTATGATATACCTTCTCACTCTTTTGGGATATATGATAAGTAGCTTTTTTAGTGCATTTTTATATAAATTATTGTTTGTTTTTATTATCTTGACCTTATTTTTGCTCAGTACGACTTTAGCGGTGTTTTTCAAGGGTCCAAACTTTGTTTTTCTTCCGCGAAATCGAATTTTTCTTTTAATCGAAGCTGGATTGTCATTTATTTTACTTTTTCTTCCAATTAACTTTCCTATGCCTCCTGATTATTCGATTTGGACGCGAGAATTTACAATCACTTTGGTAATCTTTGTAGGTTTTTATTCTTTACTCATTTTATTTCGATATGTTAATGTTTATCAACAACTTAGTGGTGAAACAAAACATCAATTTTCTATTTTTGGATTTGGAATTTTTCTGCTTTTAATTGGGCTTTATTTTGTTATTTATGGTATGAATTTAAGTTCCCTCTTTGCTTTAATACTGGGGTATTTACTTTTAATTATGGCCGTATTTTTGTTGTATCGAGGAATATCCAACAAGGCGGAACAATAGCATTAAGCAATAGTGGAAAAGAATAATACTAAACAATATCATTAAACGATAGCTTTAAACAATAGATCTAAACAATATTACTAAACGATAGCTTTAAACAATATTACTAAACAATAGCTTTAAACAATATCATTAAGCAATTTTCTAAATCTATAAGAATAATACTTTATTGTGAAATTAAGAAAAAAGTATAATAGAGAAAGGTTCAAGAAAAAGCGTTTTATTTTTTCATTTATTATTCTTTCATAATTATGAGCATGATTCAAAAAGGAAAAGCATTTATCTATGGAAAAAATGTGGAATTTCGACCCTTAGAAAAGGATAATTTACAAACTATACGAAAGTGGATTAATTCTATTGATTATCGCCGTTATTCGAGAAATGAATTTCCATTACTTAGTGAAAAACATAATTCATGGTATGAAAGCTTGATAAAAACTAATGAAGATATTATGTTTACAGTGTGGCATACAAAAACTGAGCAATTAATCGGTGATGCAAGTGTATATAATATTAATAAAATTTATAGAAATGCAGAAATTGGATTTGGAATTGGCGAAGATGAATTTCTTCGTAAAGGATTTGGAACAGAAATTGTATTTCTTTTATGTGATTACAGCTTTAAGGAGTTAAATTTGCATCGGATTTATGCGACTGTAATTGCTGAGAATACTGGATCAATTAAGTGTCTTGAGAAGAATGGATTTAAACAAGAAGGCATTTTCCGGGATGATGTATATATTGATGGCAAATACATTGATAATTATCGATATTCAATTTTAAAGGATGAGTGGTTTAGTAGAGTTATAGTAAATAAAGTTAATTAGAGTAGAGTTAATTTAAGTGAAATTAAGTTAAAAAAAATTAAGTAATATGAAGTTAAGCAAAATGAAGTTAAGCAAAATGAAGTTAAGCAAAATGAAGTTAAGCAAAATGAAGTTAAGCAAAATGAAATTAAGTCAAGTAAAACTAAAAAAAATAAAAAGTGAGTTAATTCAAGTTTTTAATGTTTACAAAATATAACCAGAGTAACCAATACAATAATGCTAAATAACATAAAGAGAGAGTATCTTGGATTTTTTGAAATATTTGCGTTTATTTTCTTTAGCATCATTAAAAACGACATCGAATTCTCTTTGATTCTACAGATATATATTGAAACATGGAGTTCCTGAGTAAACTTTGTTGATTTATCAATGTATTCACAATCATTTGTGATTTAATTCAAATTATCAACCGTGACAATTTTTTTAAAGAAATTTCACAAATAATTTCAACTTCACTTAATAATTAAAATTTTTGTAGCTTCATGAATCAGCAAATTATTTAAAACCAGGCCCTATTAGAAACATAGAACGACACACAAAAGAATCTAGATGAATTATTATTCCTATACAGTACAAAATCTTGATATTTAAATTTCTTCTGGAATCATATGTGTGATCTTAATAATCATGAATATTGAAAGCCTTGGATTATTATGAACACTAAAATCACTTATTCTTTGACTTATGAACAGTTAATGCATTTATTTAGAAAAGAACAGAGACAATTTTCAAATCTTACTGTACGCTGGATTCTCTATTCTAGTTTTGGAGAAGATCCTCAAAAGATTGTAATTGATTCTATTTGTGATCTTATTTTTGATAGAAGCAGTTCAGTTGAACGAATTGATTCTGAATTTTGCGGAATCACTGAAATATATCACTTTTTACCCCAATTGAGATGGAAATGTAGTAATTCTGATGGTGATCAAATAATAAATGTATCAATACCTGGTCATCGATTGTTGAATATATCCATAGATGATGATAATATTTTGATTAGTTTTATGCCTCATGGAATTAGGAAAATCACAGGATTTCCAGTTAAGTTTCCAGTTGCATGGGGACAATTTATTTTGGTAGGGATTACTGGAACAACAGTTGGTAAAGAATTGATTCAATTATTGAAAAAGATATTATATTTGCAAGAATCTGAAAGTGTAAATCATCATGAGAGCATAAGCATAGATCAATCTTCAAGTAAAGAACAATCTTTAAGCAAAGATCAAAATAATAATTCTACTATAGACATTAATAATTTGAAACCACGTGCTCGCTGTTCCAGTTGTGAAGGAATTTTGTTATTACGACCACTTTCTCAAAAAAAAGATCCCAAAGATCCAATTTCAAATCGAAATTTCATATGTACGGATTGTTTAATGGCTGCATCGAAGTATTATGAAGAATTGGAAGATCAGATCATCGAACAAGAGCAGAAAGGGAAAATTAAAAACAATATTGAAACATTGTTAGATATTATTGATGGGGGAATTACATTGGCACGAAATCTTCAAGATGAACGTCTTATGCACGAATTTTTTATGTTTCGCGCTTTTGTTTTGGTTAAAAGTGATGATCCAGATATTCTTGAAGAAGCTCAAGATTTGGTTGAAATTGTCTCTGATTTTGCTGAAGCAAATGAATACTCTAAATTGGGTCGAAATGCAATACAGCTGAGAAAAAACATAATTAAGAAGAAGTCAAAGTTAAGTGATTCTAAAATTGAAAAAATAGAAAGTATAGAAACAAAAATTACCGTTGAATCAAGAAAGAAAATTACAGATGACTCAGAGGCAAAAATAACTAATAAAATAAATTCAAAAATACCCAGTTTAGTGCAGAATGAATTAGCTAAGGAATCAATAAATAAAGTATCTACTCAAAATTCTAATGATTTAGAGTTTGTAATGCCTGATGATATAGAACTGGATGAAGATGCAATGGCTTTGGGTGAAGCTTTAAATTACGTTCCTAATGAATCAGATCTGACAGAAAACGTTCCATTTATTAAAACTGAACAACAACAGATTCCCAAAGATTCCAATAATTTTAAATTTCCTAATGTCTCTAGTGTTCCTGAAATTCACAAGGGTCCCAAAGTTCCCAATGTTCCTAAAGTTTCTATTGTTCCTAAAGTTTCTAATGTTCCCAATGTTCCTAAAGTTTCTAATGTTTCCAATGTTCCTAAAGTTTCTAATGTTTCCAATGTTCCTAAAGTTTCTAATGTTCCCAATGTTCCTAAAGTTTCTAATGTTCCCAATGTTCCTAAAGTTTCTAATGTTCCCAATGTTCCCAAAGATCCCAGTATTCCCAAAATTGCTGAAGATGAAAATGTAAATGAAATTGGACAAGATTTATCTTTTAAAGGTATTTCTAAAGCTACAGAAATTTTATCAAAATCAGAAGAAGTTTCATCATCACCTCCAACTATTTCTGCATTTAAAAATGAGAAAACTTTGATGGATAATGAAAACCATAATTCAAAAATTATAAGCATCAGTGAGAAAAACCAAGAAACTGTTTCATATTTTCAAGATGACGGAGAAGATGATGATGAATTTGCTATTCCAAATATTCCAAAGCGAAATCCAATACAAATTCCAGATTTAAACATTGAAACCACATTTTCATCAGACAAACCACCATCTCCAGCTACTTTAAATTCTGCAGAAAGTGTAGCAGATTCTAATCTTAACTCTTCTGAATGTACAGAAAATCAACCTGAAGTCGAATTATCTATTAATTCAGAGACTATCCTATCAAAATTTGAGTTAAAAGATAAAAGTATAGATAAATTATCAGAATTTGAATCTGAAAAAAGAATCGAAACGAATTTAGAAGAGAATATTGAAGGAATTATTAAGGAAAAGAGAGAAGAGACTTTTGGTAATTTCATAGATAAAAATTCAGAAAATCTTAAGAAATCCAAGAAATTTGAAAATGTGCTATTTTTCGGCGTTCCTAAAAAAGAAAAACCTTTGCAACAAGAAGAAAGTGGAAAAGAATTGTTTCAATTTTTCAATCTGTCCAGAAAATTGACTACAAAAGATGAAAATATCCAAAAATCTGATCGAGAAGAAATTTTCAAACCAAGTTTAATAAAGAAGGATAAAAAGTCCAAAAAACCAAAGAAAAAAATAGAAAGGATGAAAGAGATAAAAGATCGCAGAAACCGAGAAGAAAGAAAAGATGATCAAGATATAAAGGATTTTTCAGAAAAATCAAAATCTCAAGTTGATCAAGATTTATCAGAAATCTCCAATTTTGATAAAAAAATAGCTGGACCTAGAAAAATTACTGATTTTAAAGAAATTATTAAAACAAAAGATATTTCTAAATCTGGATCTGATTACAAACCTCAAGTTAATTCTAAACCTCAAATTCTGCCTTTGGATAATTCATTACACCAAGATGCATTAGATTTATTAAAAAACCGAAATGAATTGAAATCTGAAAAATTAACAATAAAACAAAAAACTCAGAAAAATAAGAATATTCAAAGTGTTCAGAATTCTGGTTTAGATGTTAAAAAAATTAAAAAACGATATTCTGTAAGGCAAAAGAAAATCGAATTATGCCCAATGTGTGGAAAGGTCGCTCAAGAATGTACATGTGGTTATATGCAAATGCGAAATCGATAAATGTTATTTTTTATAATTATATCTATCATTCTGCCTTATTTTCTTTTTTTCCTTTCTTTTTTCATTCAATTCAAATGGAAGAACATTGACTGCTAAATTTCCCATACTTTGAGCAGCGAGGGGTGAGATTTCATTATCAGTGGCTTTTCCCATTTTAGTTAAGCTTAAAAACTTTATTTTGTTTTTAGATTGAAACCAGTTAAGAAAATCTTCAAAATGAGTGAACATTCTAATTTTTTTCGTTACCCAATATCCATTTTCAATATACGATTTCGGATGTTTTTCTTTAAATCTAGAGACATGTTCTTCAGCCTCTATTTCGGGTCCTATTCGGAGATATTCTTTAGAAATTTTAGGTGTTGAAGTAAATAATGCTAGCACATAATTACCTTGATTTGCATCAAAAATCAATTCTCCAATTACATCTTCAAATCGAGCTTCTAATGTAAGTTCATTTTCTGCTTGCTTTATCAATTTTTCAAGTAATGAATATATTTTATCTCTAAATTTGGTGTAATGTGCATAATCTGTTGTCTGCCATTCCAAATAAAAAAAATTTGATATTGGAAAGGATTGATCGCAATTACGAATATCTGGTAAAGGTTTGAACTTGAAAAATTCCATGGATGGTTGTTCTAAGAATGATTTAAATGCATGTTTTACCAAACGATAGGCGCGTATTGAAACAGAGGAACCTACATTTCTATGAACATCAGTAGGATCAATTATAATTAAGAAATCATTAGGAAAATATTGTTTTCGAATCTGTTTAATATTTAGATTTGCGTAGGGATTTACTACATTTGGGTTTTTAGGAGGTAAAAATAAGATCATATTCTCTAGATCTTCAAAATGTTCCATGAAATTAAGGACTGTTTTATATTTTATGATAAATAGTTCTGCTAAATATCCAATAAAGCCACTTCGCCCAACAGCACTTTTATCTCCATAACAGTGCAATATTTGAAATAAATATTTTAGAACACGTACTTCGTCCTTCTGTTCATCTATAAGATGTTCTAAAATATAACGAGTATGATGGGGAGATCTATCTACTGCTGTTAGAGGTCCACGCTGAAATAAAAATTGCTCAGAAATATCAAAACAAAAAACAATATCTAACTTTACATCTTGATATATCGCTGAAATATAAGGATGTTCAGCATATTTCATAACTGGATTTTGTAGACCTGCATTATTAAAAACAGGAATTAACCAAGATAATATTAAATCTTTAAATAAATCTCGAATTTTGTTTCTAAGATTAGATTTTGATTTCTGCTTAAGATCTGGTAAAATAGATGGATCTAATCCTATGAATAAATCGATATCAGAAGAGTTTCTTAATGCAGTATCTTTTAATCCTGTTGATCCTTGAGGTGTTATGAAATTTATTTTTAGATTTTTTTTAGGAACTGAGTTGAAAATGACAGTGCTTACATAATCCACAATTGATGCAAGTTTTTTTCTTTCCTGCGAAGTAGGATTTAGTTCCTCTTTTTTAAGATTGATCATCAATTGAATTTGATTTCGTATTTCAAGTGATATCATTGTCATTCACGAAGTTGAGTCTGGTCTTGGGCTTTTTTGAGCTGCCAAAAATTCATCCAAAGTTTCTTTTAGTGGTCGATGGAAAGCATTCAATAAAATTTGAAAATCATTTTCGATTTGGATTCTTTCAAAAGGAAGAACTGAAATATTTATCGTACCATCTGATTTTGGTCTGTTTTTTTTTGCTTCATTTCTTTTTTCTATAGGTGTAAGAGATGAAGTATTGTATAATTCAATGGCTTTTACTCTTCCTCGTTGAATGAAAATTCTTGGAGTATAATTAGCGAAAAAGAATCGTCCTTCTGGAATATTTCCCAATTTAATTCTTTCTTTCACAATTTTTCGTTTTGGCAAAAAAGAGACAAGTGAAGATTGAGTAATGTATACAGAGGTATTAATTATGATCATTTCGCGATCTGATATATCCAAACCAGGAGGTTGAGGTTGATGATCGAGGAGATCTAAAACTTCTGAAGGTTTTACTTTGTGGAAAACGATAAGATCTTCTGATTGCATGTGTTCACGCCAAGCACTATCAATTCGTAATTGAACTCCTGAAGTGTTTTGAAGTAATTTTATTAGTTCATCTTTAGAATATAAATCTGGATTAAAAATTTGAGGCACGTTTCCAATTGAATCAAGAGTCGCCTCTTTTAAAGTAGACCATATTTCTTGAGTTATCTCTTCAATTTGATATAATGAAGCCATTTGACTTTTGATTTCTTTAGCAAGATGATTAACCAAAAAACGATAGACAAGACTGGCCTCTGAGCCTAAATATGTATATATAATATGTTTAGAATCATCTGTGATAAGATATGCCTTTTTAGAACTAACACTACTTCCTATTGTATCCCCATGAATTTCACGTGTTTCGACAGAACTAAGTACTTCAAATAATTGCAATTGAATATTCTCCTCTTAAGCAAGAATTTCTTTTTTTACTTATAAATATCTGTTATGTATCAGAAAATAAATATTTTTAAGTTGAAGAATTTTTTAAGTGTTAATGAAATTATGTGCTTCAGCTTCGCATGGAATTTATTTTGATTGTAATCAATGCGGAAAATGTTGCTCTAGCGATTCTGAAGGATATATTTTCATTTTCTGGAATGATATAAAGCAAATTTCAACTTTTTTAAAGTTAAGTTATGAAGAATTTGCACAAAAATATTTGAATATAGTAGAATTTGAATTCACTTTATGGGATGCAAATTTAGAAACTACACATATTCAGAAATCCATGGATACTCTTGTATTAAATTTTAATTTAGATCAAAATTGTATTTTTTTAACACCCATTGATGAACAATTTGGTTGTCAAATTTATCAAGCTAGGCCTAAACAATGTGAATTATATCCTTTTTGGTCAATGATAATGATTTCTGAACGAAATTTTATTAATCATCAAAGAATATGTCCAGGATTTCGCATTAAAGGTGAAGAGAGGGATTATTATAATCCAAATCAAATTGAAAAACTTGTAAAAACTGAGCGAAAAATTGAACGTGATTATTATTTAAAAATGAAAGAAGTCAATTTTGATATCTTTCAGATGTATCCGTTTTTGAAAAATGTTAGCAAATTTAGAATTAATAAATAATTTTAAAAAATTTGACAAGCTAACTTTACGTACTATGATTTATGCAAATAAGATTCTTCGCATTAACTTGAAAACTCAAGAAATACGCGAAGAACCTTTGAATTTTGAAATTGTGCAGAAATATTTAGGTGGTCGTGGGCTCGGAGTAAAAATTTTGTATGATGAACTCCAACCGAAAATTGATCCATTATCTCCTGCAAATAAAATTGCAGTAATGACCGGCCCGATGACTGGAACTATTTCTCCAACTTCATCTCGATGGTGCATGGTGTTTAAAAGCCCTTTAACCAAAAATACATTAAATGATACTCACTGTGGCGGTTCTCTTGGAATTCAATTAAAAAAAGCAGGATTTGATGGAATTATTATTGAAGGTAAGTCTCCAAATCCATGCTATATTCATATTCAAGATTCTAAAGTAGAAATTTTAGGTGCCTCTGATTTATGGGGTAAAGATACATATGAAACGCAGCAAAAATTAAAAGAAAAGCATGAACGTCATTCTGTCGCTTCAATTGGGCCTGCTGGAGAAAATCTAGTGAAATTTGCATGTGTTTTGAACGATGCTCGATATGCAGGTAGAGGCGGGATAGGTGCTGTATGGGGATCAAAGAACCTTAAAGCCATCGTAGTAAAAGGATCAAATCGAATTGTTCCTGCGAATGAATATGCTTTTAAGAAGGTAACTCGTAAATTTCTCAATATTCTTAAAGGACATCCTGTTACAGGAACAGGATTGGGATTATATGGAACTCCTATTTTAACCACTGCGGTTAACAAGTCGGGTGTTCTTCCTGTAAAGAATTTTCAAGAAGGTATTTTTGATAATGTTCGCGCTATTGCAGGAGAAACTTTACGAGAACTTCTAGTTAAGCAAGTACCTTGTCAAGGATGCCCTATTGGCTGTGGACGTTCATTGAAGTTTGAAGATAATACCACTCATTTAGAATATGAATCTTTATGGGCTTTGGGTCCAAATTGCAATATTAGCGATTTGAAGATTATTTTTAAAGCCAGTGAAAAATGTAATCGTTATGGATTAGATACTATTTCTACAGGCAATGCAATTGCTTGGTATATGGAATGTGCTGAACGAGGTTTGGTTTCAGATGCTCCTAAATTTGGGGATGGAGATGGACTTTTAAAACTTATTGATGATATTGCCACTCAGACTAATTCAGGACAATTATTAGCTCAAGGCGTAAAGAATGCTTCAGAAAAAATTGGTCAAGGTTCTTCTGATTTCGCATGCCATGTAAAAGGATTAGAAATGCCTGCATATGATCCTCGGGGAATCAAAGGGATGGCATTAAGTTATGCAACTTCTAACACTGGGGCAACTCATTTAAAAGCTTATACCGTTATTCAAGAAATACTTAGTACTCCACATTATGTCGATCCTTTGGCAGAAGAAGGGAAAGCAGAATTAGTTAAAGAAATGCAAGATGTTTTTGCTACGTTAGACTCTGCAGAATGGTGTAAATTTACTTCAATGGCTGTTTTCTCGACATTAAAATGTGAAGTTGATATTTATGCCCAATTACTTACAACTGCCACAGGCTTTTTCATTGATTCTGCGGAATTTAAGAAAATTGGTGAACGAATATACAATTTAGAGCGATTATTCAATTATCGAGAAGGTCTATCTAGGTTGGATGATGAATTACCTAAACGCTTTTTAACAGAAAAATTACCTGCAGGACCTGCTAAGGGACAAATTGTGGATAATTCTGCATTATTAACTCAATTTTACCGTCTTCGAGGCTGGGAAGATGATGGAAGTCCATCTGATCGTAAATTAGAAGAATTGGGTATTAAACCATTGCACACCTCTGCAAAGCTTCAAGTTGCGTTAGATTTACGAGATATGGATGAAGCAATTAAAATTGCTAAGAGTGCAGTCGCTGGTGGTGTTGATTGGTTAGAATGTGGTACACCCTTAGTTAAATCAGTGGGAATGGACATCGTTCGGAAATTACGGGAATTATTTCCACATAAGACCATTGTATGCGATTTAAAAACCATGGATACTGGCTTTTTAGAATCAGAAATGGCACATTTAGCAGGGGCTGATATTGTTTGTATTTTAGGAATTGCACCTGATACCACAATTGTTGATGCTGTTGGTGCTGGAAAGAAATTTGGAATTAAGATACATGCTGATTTAATTGGTGTATCTAATCCAATCGAACGAGCAATCGAACTTGAAAAACTCGGCGTAGATTACATTGGTTTACATATCGGAATCGATACTCAATTAAGATCAGGTTTTGATAAAGTACCCTATCCTACCTTAAAGAAGTTGAAAGAATCGATCAAAATTCCTGTGGCAGTAGCTGGAGGATTAAATGCAGAAACCATTCCAAAAGCTGTAGCAACTGGAGCTGATATTCTTATTGTAGGTGGTGCAATTACTCGGTCTGCCAACCCTGAACAAGCTACCCGCCGATTAAAAGAAAAAATCCGAGAAGCATCGCTTTATAATGCAAAAAATACATGAAAACTTATTCGCGGCTAAAGTCTTAAAAGCTTAAAGGTTTAAATATCTGAATTTATTAAAATGTGAGAAAATTGATTAAAATCATTCTAACTTTTTTTGCTAATTTACAGCCACTTTTTGGTGAAGAACAGGTAATCTATATAGAATATCCAATTAGAATTATCGAGATCTTTCTATTATTCAAGACTAAGGAAGGAATTAGGGCAAATAATGTGTTTTTAGATGGAAATATTTCATTAAAAGAAGATTTCAACATTCTTCTAAATGGAAGACATATTCTTGCTTTTAATGGGCTTAAAACAATTATAAATGAAAATTGCGAATTATCCTTTTTCCCAAAAATAGGTGGTGGATAAAGAAAAATAACAAAATTTTCACCTGTAAGAAAGAATGAGTTAAAAAAATAAGTCAAATAAATGAGAAAAAGAATAAAAAATCAAGAGTTTAAATCATATTAAGTTTTAACCTTTGATTTCTTCGATTTTTTTGTTAAATTGCTTGATTTACTTTTTTTAATTGATTTTTTATTTCTTTTTGATGATTTTCGTTTGTTATTCAATGCTTTTTTGTTTGTTTGATTTTCTTCATCAGTTGTATTTGGTAATGCTGTTCGATTTTTGTGATAACTTATGAAATTTCGCTTATGATCATTTGCTAACACTGGTTTAAGATATTTTCCCGTATAGGATTTTGAATTATTTATAATTTCTTCTGGTGTTCCTGCTACAACAACTTGCCCACCATCATCTCCACCTTCAGGGCCCATGTCAATTATATAATCTGCAGATTTGATAATATCCATATTATGTTCAATTATAATTACTGTATTTCTATGATCCACCAGTTTTTGAATTACTTTCAATAATTGAAGTGTGTCATGGAAATGTAATCCTGTAGTAGGTTCATCTAAAATATAAAGTGTGTTTCCTGTACTACGTTTGCTTAATTCGCGGGAGAGTTTAACCCGTTGTGCTTCACCACCAGATAATGTGGTGGATGATTGACCGAGCTTGATATAACCTAAACCAACATCTATAACTGTTTGTAAAATCTTTCGAATTTTTGGAAAGTTTTCAAAGAAATCAAACGCTTCTTCATGAGACATATCTAAAATATCTGCAATATTTTTTCCTTTAAATTTAACTTCTAAAGTTTCTGCATTGTAGCGCGTACCTTTACAGACATCACATCGAATATATACTGGCGGTAAGAATTGCATTTCAATAAGATTGAATCCCGATCCTTTGCATTTTTCGCAACGACCTTGTTTAACATTAAAACTAAAACGTCCTCGATCATAACCTCTAAGTTTTGCTTCTTTTGTTGCACCAAAAATATCACGAATATAATCAAAAGCTTTAGTATAGGTTGCAGGAACAGATCGTGGAGTTCTTCCTATAGGTGTTTGGTCTATATGAATAATTTTATCAATAAGTTCTGCACCTTCAATTTTTTCGAATTCACCTGCAATTAGATGAGATTCAGGATTTTTAATTTTCTTTAAGCCTTTATATAAGGTTTCCATAACGAGTGATGATTTTCCAGCACCACTCACTCCAGTCACGACTGTAAGAACTCCTAAAGGGATTTTTACAGTAATATTTTTTAAATTATTTGAACGTGCTTTATGAATTGTTATCCATTGACTGATATTGTTTCTCCTATAGCCTGGAGTTGGAATAAATTTTGTTCCTTGCAAATATTGAGCCGTTAATGAAGTGGGATGATTTAATATCTGTTCCAAAGTTCCTGCAACTACAATTTCACCACCATGGATTCCAGCTCCTGGTCCTAAATCTACAACAAAATCAGATGAGCGAATTATATCTTCATCATGCTCAACAACCAGAATAGAATTACCTTTATCACGTAGAGCTTTTAACATATTGATTAGTTTAAATTTGTCTCTGGGATGAAGACCAATTGAAGGCTCATCCAATACATACAGTACACCTACTAAATTTGATCCAATTTGAGTGGCTAAACGAACCCTCTCTGATTCTCCTCCTGATAATGTACTGCTACTCCTATTCATTGTGATATAATGCAATCCTACATTAAGTAAAAAAGTAAACCGACTAATTAATTCTTTAAATACATCGCGGACAATTTTCATTTCACGCTTAGATGTGTTTTTTTTAACTTTCTGAAGAAATTGAAGTGCACTATCTACCGTTAAGGCGGAAACTTCTGCAATATTCTTTCCCATGATGGTTACAGCTAAAGCTTCTGGTCTTAAACGTTGTCCATGACATACCCGACAGATCCTTTCGTCCATCCATTTTTCATAAAATTCACGGCTGGATTCAGAATTAGTTTGATGATATCTCCGTTCTAATGTATTCAAAATTCCCTCAAAAGGACGACTAACTGCGTACGAAAATTCACGATCGTTTCCATTTTCATCAATCTTACTTGTTTCGATTCGAAAATCAATAAACTGAGTTCCTGAACCATAAAGCAAAACATTCCATATATGTTCAGGAAGTTGATCAATGGGAAGATTCAGATCAGAATCGAAAAATTCGGCAACGTTTTCAATCATTCGCCATGTATAAGAATCTCGTTTTCCAAAACCTCCAATTCTTCGTAAATTACTTTCATAAATTGATTTCGATTTATCTGGAAATAATCTTTCTTCAGTGAATACTTTAGATATTCCTAAACCATTACAAGCCGGACAAAGTCCAAGAGGTGTGTTAAAAGAGAAGAGTTGGGGACGTAGTTCAGGAATAGATAATTGATCGTTAGGACAAAACAAGTGTTCTGAATAAATTTTTTCTTCACCATTAACAATAGAGATTTTAACTAAACCCTCTGTTAGTCGGGAAGCTTGTTCAACTGCATCTGCCAATCTTTTATGAAAATCGTCTGTATTTTTCAAAATAAGTCGATCAATAACCACATCAATATCATGAAATTTATTTTTATCTAAGATTATTTCTTCATCTAATTCATATTCTAAATCGTCCACAATTACTCTTACAAATCCTTCTTTTTTCAATTGTTTAAAAACTGCTGAATACTCTCCTTTTCTTCGTTGAATAATCGGAGCTAATACTCTAAATTTGGTTTTTGGTTCCAGATTTTTCATAATATTCTCTGTAATTTCTTGAGTGGTAAGCGGTGTTATTTCATTACCACATTTAGGACAATGAGGAATTCCTATATTGGCATATAATAATCGTAAGTAATCGTAGATTTCAGTAACAGTTCCTACAGTACTACGAGGATTTTTACTAACTGCCCTTTGCTCAATTGCAATTGACGGACTTAAACCTTCAATATAATCAAGATCAGGTTTATCCATTACTCCCAAAAATTGTCGAGCATAAGTATTTAAAGATTCTAAATAGCGACGTTGACCTTCTGCATAAATAGTGTCAATTGCCAGCGAAGATTTTCCTGATCCACTTAATCCAGTGAACACAATTAATTTGTTCCTTGGGATAGTTACATCTATGTTCTTAAGATTATTCTGTCGAGCACCCTTTACAATGATATATTCTTGTTTCATTTTTGGTTCTATCCAATTTTTGATGATTTGTTTTAAAAGATTATTTTTTTAATCGTCTTAATTTTTTTTTTTTTTTTTAGTTTTTTGCTTATTTTGATTTTTTTTCGAGTTTTTTGGGCGTTTCATTTGATTTAATACCCGTTTTCGAAGTTCTCGCTTAGCGACATGTTCTACAGTCCCAAGGAGTTGAAATCCAGGAAAAATTTCTATGTTTTCATTTTTTTCGATATAATTTTCATTATATGAATTATTTTGAATTAACTCAGGCGAAATTTGTTCCAGTTTTTGGGCTATTTTTTTGTTAATATCTGAAGTTTGAATTTTATTGGTTTTTAAATCTCGAATAATATCACGCAAAATTGCAGCTAATTCAAATTCTAGATCTTTTGCAGCTTCAAGCATCGATCGTTCAAGTTCCTGTAAAATTTTCTCTTCAGAGGCATTTTCTTCTAAAGTCTTATTTAGAATTTCTGAAAATAATTTCCTTGACTGTTTTTGTTTTCCCTCTTTATGAGTATCTGCAAGAGCTTCTTGAACGCGCTTTTGAATTGTAAGTGGTGTTATTCCATGCTTTTTATTATAAGCAATTTGCTTTTTACGACGTCGATTTGTTTCTTGAATTGCCTTTTCAATAGATTTAGTATGTTTATTCGCATAAATTATTGCTCTTCCCTCCGCATTTCTAGATGCTCGACCAATCGTTTGGATTAAAGAGCGTGTATCTCGCAAAAAACCTTCCTTATCCCCATCTAAAATTGCAACTAACCCTACTTCTGGTAAATCTAATCCCTCACGTAGAAGATTTATTCCCACTACTACATCAAATACTCCTGATCGAAGGTTACGAATTAATTCCATTCGTTCTACAGTGTCAATATCAGAATGAAGATATTCGATTTTAATTCCAACATCTTGATAATAATCTGAAATATTCTCTGCCATTCTTTTTGTCAAGGTTGTTATCAAAACTCGGTGGTCTTTTTTTATTTCTAAGCGAATTTCTGCTAGAAGATCATCTATTTGATTATCAACAGGTCTAATTTCAACTAATGGGTCAACTAATCCTGTTGGACGAATAACTTGATCAACCCAAACATTTCCACTCTTTTCTAATTCATATGGTCCAGGTGTTGCACTAGTACATATTACATAACTTAGTTTTTTTTCCCATTCTTCAAATTTTAATGGGCGATTATCCAATGCACTTGGAAGACGAAATCCATAATCAACTAATGCTTGCTTTCTTGCTTGATCACCTTTGATCATTCCTCTAATTTGTGGGATTGCAATATGGGATTCATCTATTATGAGAAGAAAATCTTCTGGAAAATAATCATATAAACACGCCGGCTGTTCTCCTGGTTTTCTTCTATCTAAAAATCTGGAATAATTTTCAATTCCTTTGCAATATCCGACTTCTCTTAGCATTTCAATATCATACCGGGTACGCTCTTCAATTCTTTGAGCTTCTGCCCATTTATTTTGCTTTTTAAAATAAGCAATACGTTCTTCTAATTCTTCTTCAATTTCTTTTGTCATTTGGTCCATTATTTCTTCAGCAGTTACATATTCACGTGTGGGAAAAATCTTTAAATTTGGGACTTCATGCAATTTCTTATTTGTAATTGGTTCCATTTCTGTAATTGATTCAATTTCATCCCCAAAAAAGCTAACTCTGTAAAAATTATCCAAGTAACCGGGGAAAATATCTACAGTATCGCCTCGTACGCGAATTTTTCCTTGCGTAAAGTCAATATCATTTCGTTCAAAATGAATTGATATTAATTTAAGCATCAAATTATTGCGGGTTATTTGCATTCCCTTTTCAATAACAAAAGATTTTCTTGCCCATTCATTAGGATTACCAATTCCGTATATGCTCGAAACTGAAGCGATTACAATTACGTCCTGGCGTGTTAAAAGTGCATGAGTGGATGCCAACCTATATTTCATAATTTCTTCATTTACACTACTATCCTTTTCAATATATTTTCCTGATTGAGGTAAATATGCTTCAGGTTGATAATAATCAAAATAAGAAATGTAATAATTTACTGAGTTTTCAGGAAAGAAATCTTTAAATTCTTGGTAAAGTTGTGCAGCGAGTAATTTATTTGGTGCAGTTACTAATGTGGGTAAATTAAGCTGCGATATAACCTGTGCCATTGTATAGGTTTTGCCAGTTCCTGTTGCACCCAATAATGTCTGAAATCGCTTTCCTTTTCGGATTCCTTCAAGTAGTTCTTTTATTGCTTGTGGTTGATCTCCTTTAGGGGTATAATCCGACACTAATTTAAATTTAACCATGGTATATTATTCTTCCATAAATCTTGTAATTGTAAGAAATTGATTAATTACTTCATGAATCAAAGAGAATATTCTAATTTACTTCAAATTTAATAATTTTTTTTATGATTTGAAAATTTGGGTTAAAATTTATTATTAAATCTTTATACCTTTAATTTGTACCTAAGAACATCCTGTTTCAATAAAATTTAAAGAAATATAATTTCAATACGATTAAAAGAATTAAGAGTTCGACTGATTAGTGATTTATTAACTAATTATTAATAATTTTTTTTCTAGCATTTCTCAAAATCTTAATTTTTCTCGTTTAAGCGATATTCCAAGAAGAAAAAAGTTTTTAAGCCACTTTATCTGGAAAAGATTTTAGGGAATTCTACATTTTGTATCTTAAACAAAGAAATCTGTATTTTTTCTTGAGGGACCAAAAAAATCATTTATTATCAATTTTAAGGCTTGAAAATTACAATGTTAAATGTAAAAAATAAAAACCAAAATTTGAGATCGTTAATAGGAATGGTTATTCCATGTGGGAACTGCAGTTATGCAAAATTAATACAGATAACCAATTATAAGAAAGTTATTGTTGATTGTTGGCTAACAAAAGAAGTTGTTTTTGATATTTCTGAAGAATATTTGAAATCTCATATCATTAAATGTCCCTGTAATGAACTAAGAGAATTAGTTCCAAATTTCGAAATATGTGAATAATGTCGTGTTTTTTTTTCTTTTCATTTGTTTTTATAGTAAGATTTAGAAATTGAATAAATAATTTGAGGGATAACTTGATGTTCTATAAATTGAAATTTTTCTTAATTATTTTGCTTTTTCTATAATCTATATACATTTTTCTAAAGATAATTAAGATTAATCTATTTTTATAAAATATCCTCCGGAGGATAAAAATGGCGTCAATTTAGACTTAGAATTTTTTACTTAACAATTGCAGAATAATTTCAAAAAAATAATGTATAATCAAAAAAAACAATAAATTCACTATTAAATCGAATAATATCCAGATATTATCCAGATCATCCAATAATTCACAAATTAGCCGCGAATAAGTTCAAAATTGAGAATTCTCAAATTTGCAAAGATCTTTAAAATTTTTCTAAAGCGATACTATTTTGGAGAGATTTCTATATTATAATATATGCCTCTGGGGATCGTTCTTATTACTATTAATTACAACCAAAACTTAAAAAAATGGAAAGGTGAAATAATAAATTCATATCCTGTAGATTTTATGCCATCTCGTGCATTGGTTCGTAAAATTATCGAAATTATCCATAATTCTACTGATAAAATTAACTGTGAGACAGAAGAAACTTTAGAATTAAAATACAGAGATAAAATAATACTCGTTCAAAGAATTATTGTGCATCCTAACAAAAAAGAAGAATTATTTGTGGTAATTTTACAACCAAAAGAAGCCTTAAACGTTCAAAAATATTATAATATTCTCGTTTCTATTTTTCCTCATTGTGATTCTCAACCCATTTCTAAGTATCCTAATCAATTTACTGAATATGCAGAACATTTCTTCCCCAAATCTCACCGTCGGAAAATATTGTTCATTGGTCTTCGGTCAGCTGGAAAAACATGCATTAAAAAGAGTTTTTTTGATGGAGTTGATCCTTCAAAACTATTAGGAGAATATTCCCCTGAACCGACTGTTGGATTAGCTCACTTTGTTTATTCTTGGTTAGATGCAGAAGTTGGAATTATTGATTCATCTGGACAAGAATTTGATAGATATGTTTCTCCTGCAAATGATTTCGAACGAAAAATTGCATTTGAAGAAGCAGATGTAATTCTTTACATTTTTGATATCACTCATTGGCAAGAAGATCATAATATAGTATTAAAAAACCTGGAAAAAGTAATTTCAACAAAAAAAATATTTGCTGGAAAAGGAAAAATTTATGCATTTTGTCATAAAATTGATCTTTTAAAAGGTTCTAATGAAGATAAATCTAAATACTTTCTTCAAATCAAACAGCAAATCGAGCAAAAATATCATATAAAAACCATTTTTACATCAATTCAACCCAATTTAATTCACACATTATTCCGTTCCATGCAGATTATTTTAAATGAACTTTCTATTATTGGAGGAACATTAGAAGCTTTTTGCGAAGATATTATAAAAGATCAAAAAACTAGTGCTGTATTGCTTTTTAACGAATCAAATGCTGTGATTAGTCAAAAAAGCACTCCTGATTTAGATGTGTATAATTTTACTAATATTAGTGCTTTGGTCAGAAATCAAATAAAATTATTAACAAATTCTCCTGAATTGGGGGATTTGGATTATTCAATTATATATACTCTTTCAGGCTTCGCTTTAATCATAAAATCTATCCAATTAATTAAGTATGGTATTTCAACTCTTGCCTTTTTAAGTCGAAACATCAATAGAAAATCTCTTTCCCAGATTCTAATCAAATTAGAACAGCGATTATCATTTGAAATTCAAAAAGAAAAATATTTATAATTTTTTTAAAAAATCGTCACATAACCCTTCATACTAATCTCCCTTATCTGTCGTAGAATATCTTTATTATAATATATGTAAATTTCTCGATATTCAATAGGGTGAAAGATTACTGTGAAATTTATTCGCACTAACCTACATCTCATGAAAAAATATTCCAATTTTTATGAACACTTTTTTTATAATTGAGTGATTTCCTATAATGAACGTGTAGATTATTTCATTTTTTGAATAACTCAAAATCCTTTTCTATTTGATCACCAAAAACATATGCTTTCAATCTCTGAAAATTATTTATCTTTGAGATAACTTCTCTCACTTTTTTGTAACCTGGAATTCCTTTAATCCACCAGATGGAAAGTCTTCTAATTTCTGCAAGTTTAAATCGATCATTATTCCAGAATTTTGATAAATCCTCTATATAACTTTCAATTTTTGTTAAATATTCTCTAATCTGCTTTAACGAATGAAAAGTATTTTGAGATTCAATTGCAAGTTGATTCATATCTTTATCTCCATTATTATCTTCAATTCTAGTTTTATTCATATCTTTTAATGAAGAAGTTGAAATATTATCTGTCTTGTTATCTGTTTTTGATCTAGTTACAATTTTTGAAAATATTGCGGGATCAAACATAGCTGCTCTACCTATCATTACTGCATCGCATTCAGTTTCATGTTTTATTGCAAGATAGGAAGAATAATCAATTACATCCCCATTTGCAATCAAAGGAATTTCAAGTTGTTCTTTTACCTTCTTTATCATAGTGTAATTGGCTCTTCCTCTATATTTTTGTTCGATTGTGCGACCATGTAAAATTAAGAATTCTAAACCTACATTGTTGATAATAGGTAATAAATCGAAAATATCAGTTTCACTATGAAATCCCAATCGAGTTTTTAATGAAACAGGGAATGGAGAATATTTTAATGTAGTTTGAATTACATTCTCTAAACGGGAAAAATCATGAGTTAGGTGATATTCCTTAAGAAACCCTCCTCCACCACCTGAACGCATAGTATGGGGTGCAGGACAACCTGCATTAATATCTATTAAATCAAAATTATAAGAACTTAAATAATCTAAAGTGTAGTGAAGATGTTCTGGATTTTTACCATTGCATACTAATTGTACTGCTGCTGGACGTTGTCGTTCAATTAATTCTAAGTGAGGAACAATCGTTTTTGGTGCAGCTACGAACTGTTGGACAAAAAGCATTGGAGCTACAACAAAACCAACTCCACCTAAATCACAGATTAATTGACGAAAAGAAGGAGTAGTAACATCCATCAGAGGTGCTAATGCCAAGTCTGTGGTTATATCTAACGATCCAAGTCGCATTCTAAGCAAGCTAAATAGTTTTGCATTGTACAAAAAATTATTTGCATTAAAAAATAATCATAATGAAATGCGTGAAGAATATTTATAAGAAAGTATGAATAAAAAAGTGTGAATAAAAAAGTGTGAATAAAAAATTAAGAAAAAAAATGAAATCTTACATTGAAAATTGAGCTTCAGATGCTGTAGCTTCTTCATCTGTAGGTTCAATTGTATAACGAACTTCTACTTCACCATCAGCAGGAATTTCTTCAATCATCCAAATTAATACTTCTCTACCATCTAGCTGTTCAGTTTCAGTTGGTTCAATACTTGGATCTTTAGCCTCAAATTTGGCTGGAACACGATCGCGTAATTCATAATTTTCAACAGCGAATTCCCCTCTATTTCGGACCTTCAAGATAATCTCATAGACATTTTCTGATCCTGTCGCCAAAACTGATTTTCCACGAAAGATTTTAAGTCGTCGGTGAATAACCTCGATTTTAACTTCTTCACCTTCTTCTGTAATTACAATTGGTTCACCTCTTGGTAGAGTATTTGCTTTCCAAGTAATAGGTGATACAAAAGCATCGTCAGGATCTAAATCATTTGCAATTATTGGAAAAATAACTTGTAATTCTTGATTTGGTTCAAACTTTCCAATATCTGTATCTTTCAATCCATCCATTTCAATAAACAATCTTCGATCTTCTATTTTAATCCAATCAGGATCTAATTCATATTCTTTACCATCTACAGTTAATTTAATTTCTTCTTTTTCTGGCAGCTTGAAATGTTCAGGAACATTTTGTTCAATGGAAAGATAATCAAATGGTGTTGCACCACCGTTGGTTAAGGTGTGTGTAGCTGTAAATGGAACTTCTCTATATGATTCAATCGTTTCGATATCATATGCAACTTCAGCATTGAATATTGCTACTGCTAAGTCGATATCCTCTATTTGGACAGTTGTTGAAGTAATTGCTTTCAATTCATGAAGAAGAATGAATTGGGCTGTTTTTTGATATTTTGGAATTTCACCTTTTGTATCAATCTCCCATAAATTTGACTGCCAGATTCCACCAGCAGATAGGAAAATTTCGCTATCTTCAGATAATTCAATTAATTCAGGTGCATCGTCTTTTTCCATTTCTTTGACGCTTACTTTCTTTAGTTTTGCAATATATGGGCTGAGATTCTCATATTCTAAAAAGCCTTGGAATATATCTGGCCGATCTTCTATCTGTTCTTCTGTGGTTGATACCATGTTTTCTCCTGTCGCTTCAAAATTTTCCACAGTCAATTCTGATAAGGAAGTTGCTGCATTATATACAACCTCTACCATTCCAGAACGTACTTTTTCCTCTTTATCAGCAATATGCACTGTCAAAGTAAATTCTAGAGATGCATGAGCATTCGGTTCAAGTTTCTCGATTTCCCATATTAAATGATTATCTTCGCTTCGATGGTCTCCGATTGATACACTTTTAACATCCACATTACTGGATCCATCAAACAATTCTTTCTTTACAACAATATTCTCAATAGGATATTCTTCTGTATTAGTAAGTTCTAGGTTGAAGTAAACTATGTTATCCTGATCCATATTCAAAGAATATGTAATAGTATTGGGATCATTAATAGTTGAGATCTTTTCTTTCAATTTGAGAGAAGGTTCTTTATCCGCTTTGATTTTATACTCAATTGGATACTCCTCTGCACCATTCAATTCTTGAATTAAAAATTCTTCATCCAGATTTTCGATGGCTCCATTATGCTTGAATTGACCCGTAATATCCCAAATTCGTTGATCGCTTGCGATATTCTTGAAAATAATTTGCCCATCCCTGGTTAAAATACCATATCCTTCACCGGGCTCTTTAGATTTTGGTTCTTCTTCATCAACATCTTCATCCCCTGTTTCACCCTTATTCTCCTTTTCATCTGATAGAAAATTATATTCATATTTTGCAATTATTTTTTCTTGAACATTTATTGCTATCCGTTCGCCTTCGACTTCTTCTGCAGAGCTTCCGACTCCTGTTCCTTGTGATCCTTTCATAGCTGATTCTTTTGATTCATATGTTTTTGCAGGTTCAACTTTTTTTGCTTCTTCTTGCACTCTTGCAAAATAAGATTCTAATTCATCTTGATCTTTAGTTTTCTCATCGCGACCCGATTTAATTGCGTCCCTAATCGTTGATTTTGCTCGTTCGGACAACATATTTCCTAACATCTTAAAACGGTCGAAAAATTCATCTGCAGAAACGCTTATGCTGCATTTGATCTTCTTTTTATTTATTTCGACAGTTCCGTATTTATCTAGATTGTAATTTGGCATAGTTATGCACGTTTATTCCATTGGTTGAGAACCTTAAAAAACTTCGTCCTTTACATTTCTCCGACATAAACTGCGATTTTATCTAATTAATTGACATTATTGTGTATTGCTGTTTTTTCAAACTAAATATTTAATATTGCCTTGAAATACATTTTTTAAAAGATCTAATCTGTTTTTTTATTGTTCAAATCAAAAAAATTATCAGATATTCAAAAAAACGCTTATTTTTTCTCAAAATAATTATTCTAAATAATTTTATTTCTAATAGATTCAAAATTAATAAAATAAAGAAGTAAAATAGTGGACTCGGAGGGAATCGAACCCTCGATTTCTTTTGCATTCACATCAAGAAATCTGATACGAAGCATGCCAAGCAAGCGATATACCGCTAATCCACGAGCCCATGAAATATAGTATTCGTATGAGGAAGAATGTATTAGAATAATTAAAAATTTTATGAAACAATTCGCTTTACATTTTTGAATAATTAAAAGATGAAATAATCACTATAGTAATTAGATTTGTATAAACAGGAAATAATTCTTTTTTCGATTATTGTTTTTCCTTTTTACTTTCATCTCCAATTTTACTTATTTTTTCTTTAGCTTTCCTAATAATCATTTTCTTTGCTTCTTCTAGTGCGATTTCTTTAGCTGTATTTAGAACCATTTTTGTAACTTCACTTTCAGCCATTTCTCTGGCTTTTTTTAAAGCAATCTCTTTATTTTTTTGAAACTGTGGTTTTGCAGTTTCAATTCTTTCTTTCACAGTATTCGTTATTTTCTGTGTTTTTATTTGGGCTGATTCTTTGACTTTTTCTCCCAAATCAATAGTATTTTCTTTTACATTTTCAATTTTGGGTTTTATTGATTGCAGACTTTCTTTTGCTTTGTTTTCAATTTCTTTTGCTTTTTTATTCAATTTATTAAGCATTCAATTTCTCACCTCTAATTGACAATAATCTTAATACTGTTTAATTATTTGAACTTTATTAAAAAAAAATAAAAAAATTAGTTCAATTCTGTTCCACAATTTGGGCAAAATCGGATATTTTGGCTTTCTATCCTATTTCCACAATTTGTACAAAATAAAATTGATGGTGTTTTTTTGGCATTATTCATTGTAGAAAATCTATTTTCTCTATTATTGTTCTTTTCATCATCCTGAATGATGATTTTTTGAGTCGATTTTGTTTCTCCAACATCTTCATTATAAGAATTTGACGAAGAATGGCAGCATGATGAGCGAGATGTTCTTTTAGGATTCGCTACACTTCTAACAAGCCAAAGTAGGAATAGAATACAGAATATGCCAATTAGAATAGCTATGATCCAAGAAAAGTTCCCCAGATCAGCATTCCAACTCATCATATTTCCTTCTTCTTCCCACATTTCATGATTATTAATATTAAGTAGCATTTTTTATTTTTACTCCATGAGTTTGTATTTTTTTGTTTGTGTTTTTTTGTTTGTTTTTGGTTGATTGAATATAAAAAAATATTTAATAAAAAAAAAAGGAATTTTATAATCACAAATCTATAAGTCTAATGAGTTATTTACTCTTTGAATTTCTTCATTAAGAGTGCTAACTTTCATTTCTTTCATAAAATCATCTTCTTAATTCATTTGCATTGGTTTTCCACAGTGGGTTGGGATTGCTTGTGCACCACAATGAGTTCCCATATGGCAGACTAATTGGTCACCTTCGATGTGCATTGGTTTTCCACAATGCATTGGGACTGGTTGAGTTGTTCCGCAGGTTTGACATTTTAATTCCATCTTATCACCTCCAAGAGATTTTATTCTATATTTTTTAGTATTATTTATTTTGCTTAGGTTAAAAAAGCAATATTATGTAAAATAAAAAAAAGTTGATTGATTGAAATGAATATAGGAAGATTCAGCGAGATTATGATTTTATTGCAATTTGTTGTATTTGTTGTAATTTGGTTGAATATTTACTCTTCGTAATAAGTTAGCATTAGAAACCACTGTAATAGAGCTGGTTGCCATGGCAATTTCTGCAATGATTGGATGAGCAAATCCTAAGATTGCAAAAGGTAATGCAAATAGATTGTAAAAGAATGCCCAGAATAGGTTTTGTTTAATTTTTTTAAAGGTTGCTCGAGACAACTTAACAGCAGTGATTACTTTTCCAAGATTTCCAGAAACTAGGGTAATATCTGCGGCTTCAATCGCAATATCAGTTCCTGTCCCAATGGCTATTCCAACATTTGCAGCTGATAATGCAGGAGCATCATTGATTCCATCTCCGACCATTGCAACTAGGTTTCCTTCTTTCTGAAGTTGTTGAATAATCTCCAATTTTTGCTGAGGCATCAATTCTGCATAAACTTTTAAAATTCCTACTTTTTTTGCAATAGCGTCTGCTGTTCTTTGATTATCTCCAGTAAGCATTACTGTCTTAATCCCTAAACTATTCAATTCTTGAATTGCGCGAGGTGAATCTTCTTTAAGATTATCAGCAATTCCCAATATGCCCCCTAATTTGTCTCCAATTGCTAGTAAAACGACAGTTTTTGCTTCACTTTCAAGTTGCATTATTTGACCACTTTCTTGAAATTTAGTGACATCAATTTGATAATCTTTCATTAATCCAATATTCCCCAGTTTAATTGATATTGAAGGTGATATAGAAGAATTACCCGTTTCCTCATTATTAGCATCATGGGATATAATATCGGCTATTACACCTTTTCCTGAGATTGCTTTGAAATTTTCTACTGTCAGTAAAGGAATTTTTTTATCTTTTGCTAAAGAAACAATTGCAAAAGCTAATGGATGTTCTGAATTATATTCAATAGATGCAGCATATTGGATAACTTCCTTCTCAGAAAAGCCAGGTCCGGTGATTATGTCAATAACTTCAGGCTTTCCTTTTGTAATAGTCCCAGTTTTATCAAATATAATTGTATCAATATTCTTTAATGTTTGAATTGCTTCGCCGTTACGAATTAAAACTCCATTTTCTGCCCCCAAACCACTACCAACCATTAAGGCTGTTGGTGTGGCTAATCCTAGGGCACAAGGACAAGCAATAACAAGAGTCGAAATTAATGAGGCTAATGCTAATGTAAGAATTCCCAAATCTATATTTACCCAAGGTAATATAGGTTCTCCGATAGCAAGAATGCTTACCATGAAATTTGGGAAAACCAACCAAATAATTGCACCCAAAGTGGCAAGAACTAAAACAATAGGTACGAATACAGCTGTTACATTATCTGCAAATTTCTGAATTGGTACTTTTGAACCTTGAACTTCTTCCACCATTTTTATTACTTGTGCTAAAAATGTCTCTTTTCCTACCTTTTCAGCGCGAATCTTAAGAACCCCTGTTTGGTTTATAGTTGCTCCAATTACTTGGTCGTCTTTTGACTTCTTTACGGGTAAAGATTCTCCTGTTGCAATTGATTCATCGACAGAACTGCTTCCTTCAACAACAATTCCATCTGTTGGTATTTTTTCTCCTGGTCGGACTATCATGATATCTCCTTTGGAAATCTCTTCAATTGGAATTTCTCTTTCTATCCCATTTTCAATAATTTTTGCTGTTTTTGCACCCAATTGTAGCAATTTTTTAATGGCTTGTGATGCTCTTCCTTTGGCTTTAGTTTCAATGTATCTTCCTGTTAGGTGAAATGCCATAATCATGGCTGAAACGCCAGAATAGTTAAAAACAGGAATAATAAAGCTTAAAGGTCCTGAAAGAAATGCAAAGAATGTTCCTAAAAATATCAGAACGTCCATATTAGCACTTTTATGTAAAATTGCTTTCCAAGCAGTCTTATATGTATCATATCCTGCCCAAAATATAACAAAAGCTGCTAAAACTATAATAGTAATATTATACACTAAACTACTTGGCCATATAATACCCCAGATCATTTCTAAAAGCATATAAACTGTTATTGGAATTGTGAACCCCCAAGAGATGGCGAGTCTTTTTTGTGCTTTTGCATATTTTTCTAAATCTTTCTTCATTTCCATATCATATTTTGAAGATTCGGATGTTGTCTTTTCAGATTTTTGAATAATTGCTTTGTATCCTGTATTATTTATCGTTTGAATAATCTTATCATATGTAATTAATTCAGGATTGAAAGTTACTGTAGCTTTTTCTGTAGCCAAGTTTACAGAGCTTTCGATAATCCCTGTAGTTTTTAATAAACTACGCTCAATGGTTTGTGCACATGATGCACATGTCATTCCTTCAATTGGAATTATCTCTTTTTTTGTTTCAATTTTAGTGCTATAACCAGTACTATCTATTGTTTTTATTATGTCATTCAATCCTATTTTTGTTGGATCGAATTTAATATAAGCTTTATCTGTAGCAATGTTTACATTGACTTTCAAAATACCTTCTTCTTTATTTAGGGCTTTATCAATTGTTTGAGCACATGAAGCACAATGCATGCCTACGATATCTAAAGTAACCGCTTTTTTAGTTTGATTTTGCGGATTAGGATTAGTATTAGATGACATTAAATAAAATAAGATATATCTTTTTAAAATATATTCTTATTATTAAATATAAAAAATTAGTCATCTATTTGAATTTAGAAAAAGTAAATATGTATATTTTTTAAAAATATATTTGCATTAAGCTTATTGGAGAAATCAGATATATATTATTTAATGTCAATAAATGAAAAATCCCTTTTGTCTGATTTTACTCGTTTTTATTTACTTGTTTTATTGTATGAAAATCCAAATCATGGATATGGATTGCGGGTAAAATTTGAAGAAAGACTGGGCAAAAACATTAGTTTTTCTTTAATTTATCCTTTTTTAAGTAAGCTTGAAGCCAAAGGATTTGTTTCGATTGAGAGTAAATTAATTGGTCATAAGGAAAAAAAAATATATCATTTGACCGATACAGGAAAAAAATTCGCTGAGAACATGTTTCAACGATTTTCAGGAATAATTGACACTGCAATTGAGCCTAATATCCAAATTTGTGCTGGATGTGGAATAAAACTATATCAAAACTCTTATCAAGAAATAATTAATGGAAAAAAATATTCATTTTGCTGTCGACATTGTGCTGCTGCCTTTAAAAATAATGAGATACATAAACACAACCATTAATTAGGACAAAAATCAATTGGAATTTGGTGAATCGATCATATAAGGAAAGGTTCTAAAAAGAAATCAATTATATTTTCCCGTATTTCATGCAAGGTATCTGTAGTTATATCACTAATATCTAATATTGGACGGAATTGTAATGTAAATATCTGCTCTATTTTCTCTCTTTGATTTAAAAGAGCACTAAGCTTTTGTGAATATATAAAACATGTAATAAAGAAGATAGAACCCTTTCCTCTGCCTTCATTTTGACTTGAATCATGAATCATAGTAGAATATACTAAAGCTCGAAAATTGCTCCTTCCAAATGGGAAAGGGCCATATAATCCTTGATGATAACCATGACCTTGCCCAAGACTTACCATAAAAATATTTCCTGCAATTTGTAATGGTTGTTGCAATTCTCGATCATTTTCATCAACGTTCTCAACAATATGAAGAACAGTTCCTTTCTTTTCATCAATTTTATAACATACCATGAAAATTGAATTAATATCCTCTTGAGAAAGTGTGCATTGTATTCCTTGCGTTGTAAATTGTTGAATTTCTTGCATAAGTAGATTGTAGATTTGAGATAAAATAAATTCTCGATCTAAAGGATTTGAATCGAGCCTATCAATTAAATTCTCAATTCGTTCTATTTGAGTCTGTTTATTTTTTATTTCATGCGCGACTACTAAATCTTCAGCCAAAGATAACACTTTACGCGCTTTAAGAAGATATCCTTTAAAAGCATATAGTGTTGCTTGTAAAACTAAAGTATCTATATATCGAGGCCATAATGATTTATTCTTGGTTAATCCAAGCACTTTATGAATTAAATCAGAGATTTCTTTTAATTCTTTAGAATATCGGTGTTGCTGAGTTTTTATTAAGTAAGTTAAAGCAAGAAGAAGAAGTGAATTTATTTTAATTTCAAAAAATTTTGTTGTTTGACCAATTCTATTTGCTTCAAGAAGAAGAATTTCTGCTTCATGGAAATTTGAAAAAGTCAAACTTAATCGTGCACGTTCTATCAAAGCTAATCCAATTCCAACTTTATTCTGTTGTTTCCATGCTAGTTGAACGATATCTTTTAAAAGTGTATATGCTGAATCTACATTATGTAGGGCAAAATGAGTTTGTACTAATGTAATAAGAATTTGGATTTTTTGAAAGTTCAACTGAGTATTTTCAACTATATGTAGAGCTTTCTGCAGAAGCTCTATCGATTTTAGATAATTCCCTTCAACTAACCAATATTTTGCATAATTATTTAATAATTGTAAGAAATTAAATTTCATCTTTACTTCTTTGAATAAATCCATTGATTCATCTAAAAATTGTCGTGCCTTAGTTAATTGGCCTAATTCAGTGTAAAATCCTCCTATTTCAGATTTTATAACTGCAACATTTGAATGATTCTGCGCTTGTTCTGCTATTTGCAATGCTTTAAAATATTTTTTTTCAGCAAGAGAATAATCTCCTAAGTACTGAAGAGTTTCAGCATAGTTACTCATCATTATTGTAAGATCACGAGTGAGATGTAATTTTTCAGCAAGTTCAGCACATTGTTTAAATTGTTCTGATGCATATTGAATATCACCTGTAAACATCTGAAAAAGAGCTAAATTATTTCTTGCTGATATTTCTATTCTTGAATTGTTATTTTTCTGAGCTAAAGAAATTGCTTTATGAAGATATTCTTCCCCTTCTTGAAGAAGACCAATATAAGATCGATTAATTCCTAGTCTGTTATAAACGTGTGCTTCTTTTGCTTTTTTTCCCAACTTTTGATAAATTGGAAGTGCTTCAAAAAAACGGTCTGATGCAGATTGAAATCGTCCACTCGAATTCTCAACCATTCCTAATCCTACCAATGTATCAGCTAATAATTCATCTTTATCCAAACGAGTTGCTTCAAGAAATACTATTTTATAATTATGTTCTGCTTCATCGATTTTTCCCAATGTCCATTGGATATTTGCTAATAATAATCTAAGTTTTGATTTTTTTTCAGAATCCTTTTCAGATTGAAGAGTTATTACAATCTCTTTTTCAGTTTCTGCTGGTGTAGTTACACTTTGTTGGGAAAGACGATTATACATAATATCCCATTTTTTTTTATTTGATTCTATCGTATTTGAAGAAGGGGACGTTTCGTTTTGTTTTTTCTCATTCTTTTGGGATATTTTTGGATAATCGGTCATGATTTAGCACCTTAAATGCTTGGAATTAATTGAGTAATATCGTAATTTAGAATCATTGAAATCCAAGTTACTATACTTGGGGTGAATAAAAACAACACAATTAAAATTATTGTTAATACTATTGCATAAATCAAAATTGCGCCTAATGCACCAAAAAAGGTAGTATTATGACGATTCATTATCACAAACATTGATACTAAAAGGGAGATTAAAGTACCAATTAAAGCCCATCCTGGAAGTAAAAGTTGAAATACATAAGAAATTACTCCTGCTAAAAATACAGCAATTAATCCAGTTATAAAAACAGCACCAAATTCAGTGTGTTCACCTTTTACAGCATTAATACCAATGCTTAGGGAAATTACTGCAAGGGCAATCATTATAAAAATTAATAACAAGATCCATCCGATTGTAATGAGAATTTCGGGTATTTGTGTTAACATATTTTAAAATAGCATCGATTTCCATTTAAGCATTTGCTTCTCGATTTTAAGATGATAAAAATGGTTGGCAACATGCACAAAAAATTGTTGTTCTTTGCCCTACGATTCGTTTTTCTAGTTCTTTACCACATATTGGACACTTTCCATTAATAACACGAGCATGTAAAAAAAAATTTGATGGAAATTCGCCATATTGTGCGTTATGATCTATTGCAATTTGAAGAATATTCTGAATTACTTCATGTAGCTTTTTAATTTGAGCTTCACTTATTTGAGAACCTAAAATTAATGGATTAATTTTACTTTGAAATAATGCTTCATCGGCATAAAGATTTCCAATTCCTGCAATACGGTGTTGATCTAATAAAATTGCTTTTATTGGGCGCTTGCTACTTTGAATTGCTCGTGAAAATTGAGGAAATGTAATATTTAGCGCATCTGGACCAATTTTCCTTTTATTTATAAAATCATTAATCGAATCCCACAATTCAATACGCGCAAATTTACGCTGAGAGATAAATGAAAGAACCCTGTTAGATTGGAAATGAAAGCGAATTCGATCAAATCGAGTGATTTTTGCATCTAATTCTTGCAACTTTGTAATCGAATCGTATCGAAGATTTCCTGTCATACCAAAATGAAATAGAAGAATTTCTCCTGAACTTAAATGAATGAAGAGATATTTACCCCGCCGAGATACTTTTTTAAATTGAATTCTTACTAAGGATTTGGCGAATACTTCTGGATTTGGAACTCTAAGAATTTTTGCATCCCTAATTTCTATGTGGTGAATTGGTTGATTTAGTGATGTTTTTTCAAGATAACGCCTGTAAATTTCAACTTCAGGTAATTCTGGCATATTTGAAGGGTCCTAAATTATGATATTATCTTACTATGTATTCTTAACAATATTTATTAAGTTACAAAATACTTAAGTTACATAGAACGATAGTAGTAGTTAATGAAATAAATCAAGTTAATTTCTACTGAGTGTATTTTTTTCCTTATAATTAATAAATATGAACAATTACGATTTTTTCTACAATTTTGGAGATGAAGTTTTAATGAGTGAATTATCAATTAACAATGAAATGCATCTGAATGAATTTAATGAAGAAGGGTTAAGAAAAATTGCTAAAGAAATTGTTCTTCATCGATTCTTTCTAATTTTACATGTACTACTTTATATCTTTGTAAACCTTTTGCTGTTTATTATTAATTATTTAACAAATTGGGAATATCCTTGGTTTCTCTGGGCACTTATTGGTTGGGCAGTCATACTCTTTACTCATATCTTTTATTATATTCTTTACAAAAAGGGGATTGTTCATATTGCTACACTCGCTCTTCTTTACCATGTTTGGGCATTTATAGTTCTCAATTCATTTTTATTATTTATTAACTTCTTTACAAATCAATCTCGATGGAATTTTCAACCTTGGTTTTGGTTTCCATTTGGAAGTTGGGGCTCAATTTTAATTATTCATACCGTTCTTTACTTCTATATTACTCCTGCTCGTGATGAATCTACCGAAAAAACTTGGATAGAACGAAAAGTAGAACAAGAATTGAAAAAACTCAAAATTATCGAATCATCAAAAAATTTGAACAAATAGGATCTCAAAAAAAATGTTTTGGCTAGGAAAATCTGTGGAAGTTGTGCCTACAGAAGGTGGAAAAGGTGATAAAAAAAGGGAAAAAATTAATTTAAGCCCTTTAGAAGTGCTGATTTTAGCACAGCTTCGATCTCGGGAATTACGCAATAATGGAGAACCAGTGGGACAATATGGATATGAAATGATTCAAGATCTAAATAAACTTTTTGCTGGTTCTTGGGAAGCCAAATCTGGTACTATTTATCCCATTCTTTCAAAATTAGAAGGAAAAAAACAGATGATTGCGGGATCTCGAAAAAAATCACCTTTAGGACCTGTTAAAAAAGTATATATACTACTTGAACGGGGAAGAAAAGCCATTGATGAGATAATTTTGCATAATTTTGAAGGTGATTTGGATTTTATTTTGCAATATCTAAATTTGATTTCACCTTTTTTGATAAAAATTGATAAAAAGGACCAAAATGATGAGATGTTTTCAAAATTGACAACAATCCCCGCAAGAGTTGCAAATATTGGATTAGAGAAACCGAAAACATTGGTAGACCAAACTTTAAGGCGAAAAAAATTGGAAGCTTTACAGGAAAGCTTTAAGTTAAGCTTGCAAAATATTGAAGAAGAAATCAAGAAATCAAATGATCAATAAATGATTTCAACAATTATTCAATTTATTCTGACAAAAATCTCTTTCCTCGTTCCTTTTAATCTTTGTAAAATTACTTAACTCTCTTGGTAATAAGAGAGAATGGATTCAATTATTTTTTTTGATAGATTTTTCGGAATACCATCCACCGTTCCTTTTCCAAATGACACTCCATCGATAGTATCATTATCATTTAAGATTTCAAGTAATTGCACTTCATTAATCCAAGAATAGGATATTTTTTTATGATTTAATTTAGCCAATTCACATGCACAAGTTAAAGCAGCTAAATTTGAGGTGATTCCAACTAAAAAATCATTTGCGATCTTTTCAACAGCTATTCCACCTCCACAACTGCATACACATTTTTTTCCAAATGGAATTAAATGCTCAACCTTGGAATTTAGCATACCTAATCCTAATTCATTTCCCCCATCACCAATTCCCAGCCAATATTTTGGTGGTTCGCTTTCTATTAAAAATTCAAAATCATCAATTTGATCTGATATTGATTCTCCCCGCATATTATGACAAATTCCATGGTAATTCTTTCCTGGTCTTTCAATACTAATCAAGATTGGTGGTAAATGTCTCAATTCAGAAATAGGTATTAAGTGTATCTTTATTCTAGCTCGTGATGACCAAGGAAATTGTTTTAACACTGTAAGTAAAGGGGATTCTGTACTAATTATTACATTAATTCCTAGTTCTGCCAATAAATTCCCAAGAATAAATGTACCAATTGGTCCATCTGTCTCAAAAGTATTGTTTACTGGAAATCCTGTTGTAATTGCAACCCAAGATGATTTTATTATTTGTTTTTGTAGGTGCACAGCAATTTCATTTACTGATTGGATAATTATAGGTGGTGTTTTGACAAGTGTATATGCTCTTTTAGCTCCATCAGGTAATAATTCAAGATATGGTTTTCCGATGAGCAACGATTCAATCAAATGGTTCATGATAATTCAGAATTCCATTAAGTGAGGGCAAAATATTAAAGAATAATAACCTTCTCATTAATATAACTTTATTTTATTTTAATAATATTTTTGATCTGACAGGTGAGGATGCATCCCGCGCAAATTGATACTGGTTAATCCAATATGGAAAAAATACACGAGATCAGAGCTCATGGTCATGAATATTGTCTTGCTCTTATTTTTAATCAGCACTGCTTCCTTGAATATGCTAATTCCTTCATATTCAACTATTATTGACGAGTTTACCATTCCAGAATCTTTAATATATCTCCCAGATTCTTTGTCTGTGTTAGTAACTGCATTTGTAATGGTATTATGGGGTTACTATACAGATAAAATTGATAGAAACAAAGTAATTAATTGGGGGGTAATTTTATCTGTGTTTGGGTTTGTTTTTACCTCTCTTTGTACCAATTTTCTTCAATTACTTATCGCCCGCATCATCACAGGAGCAGGAATGGGATTTGCTATACCTGTCGCTATATCTGTTTTAAGTGATATTGTTCTCCCTGAAGAACGCTCTGGTTTATTTGGATTTCTTGCAATTTTTTCTTCTATTAGCAATGGTATTGGTCAAGGCATATCCGCGTTTTTAGGACCATTAAATATTTTTGGTTTTGGATGGCAAATTACTCCACTTATTTTGTCTTTTCTTGCTCTTATTGCAGTATTTCAACTTTTATTTGTCAATCTTCCTGATGTAGGTGCTAAAGAAGAAAGCTTAGCAAATATTCATGAATTCGAAGAAGTAGGGTATGAATATAAGATCAATCAGCGCCAACTAGTGAAACTTATTCAAAAGCCAAGTAATAAATTCTTAATTTTAAATGGTTTTTTTTCTATAATTCCAGGAACGATTATTATTTTTTCTCTTATTACAACATTTTCCCGAGAGATGCTGTATGTACTTCCTGAAAATATAAGAACGCAAGTTTCTACACTAATGGCAGGGGTTGCAAGTTTTGGTTATATTATTGGAAGTATTGTTCTCTCGTGGTATGGAGATGTGCTTTATAAAAAAAATAAGAAAAATCGTGCGAGATTAGCTTTTATTTCTAACATTATTGCAATTCCTTTATGTATATTAATGATTTTCGAATTAAAACCTATTTCTCTTAATCATTTGCCTCTTTATCCTGATCCTATTCCTACAGAAGAAATTATTAAATATGTTTTACTTACAGTTTCTGCTATCTTCCAAAATTATCCAAATTATATTTTTTATATGATTTTTTCATTCTTTGGAACATTTTTCAGTGCAGGAATGGTGATAAATAAAAATGCTGTAATGGTGGATGTGAATTTACCTGAGCATAGAGGAACGGCTTCTTCTTTCTTTCAATTAACTGAACAAGTCGGAAAAAGTGTTACATTAATGCTTACAAGCTTTTTACTAAGTATTGTAATTACTTATCAGAGACTTTTGTATGTAAGTTTAATATTTTGGATTCCTTCTGCTCTATTATGGTTATTGACAGTAAAAGCAATAACAAAAGATATTGATGAAAAAAATAGAGTACTTAGAGAAAGACAGCAGATGACTCTAATTGATTACATTTTTGAAATTAATATTGAAATTGATAGAGCCATACAAACAGTTCATGATGCTAAAAATAAAATTGTAAAAGAACCTCAAAATGCCTTAAAGATGATAGATAAAGCAATATTGCATTTAACACAAATTGCTGAAAATGCCTCCAGACAAAAAATTGCAGATTTAGAAAGCCATTCACAAAATTTACTTGATCGTGCGAAACTTTTTCGAGATAATCTCAAAGAACTATTGGAGCTTCAAAAATTTGGAGATTTACCATATCTTTATCAGTTAATTGATGAAACTTGGGAAAAAAGTGATTTTGGAAAAATTGAAGTATTATATGAGAGTGGTTATTTAAAAGTCGTTGAGGCGCGTTTGAATAGATATTACAATCCTATTGAATGCATCGAAATTTTACAAGATGCAATTAATATTTTTGATAAAGTAATTAGATTGGCTTCTGATAGAGTCGTAGAAGAAGGTATTAAACGCTTAACAAAAGATGAAGAAGAATTGCAACAACGAATTCATAATTTGATTATTTTGGCTCAAAAATCAAAATCAAACACAGAAGTATTAAAAGATAAATTAAACTCTATTATTCACTCGCTTCTAAGAGAAGATTTGACTATGAAGCAATTACAAAGTGTTATTGCTTTAACTTCGGAATATGGTCTAAAATTGCAAGATATAATTGAAGAAAGTTTTGATAAACGCATTTTAAGAAGATTCCAAAGAGCAATGAATCAAATAAATAATCTTTTCCGTGCTTATGATGAATGGCAAACACGTGAATAATTAAAAAAAATGATCACTAAATCACATCTAAAAATCCAAATTTTATCTTAAATTAAAGAAATTGTTTGAATAAAATAAAATTTTTAGAAGAAGTATTTTGAGTTCATTTAGAATGTTAAAAATTGAGAGATGTCCGTTTTGTAATGCTTTACTTGAAGAATCATTACAAAATATACCAAAACAGTGTAGTAACAAGAAATGTAGAAGTTATACTTTTATTCCTGGTAATCGTGTTCAACACAGATTTAATCAAGACTTGGGAATTGGAATTATTTCAGAAATTCTCTATTATTTAAAAAAAAAAAAGAATGAAATATATCAAGATTCAAATAATCAATTCAGCTTAAGATATAAAAAAAAAATTAACAAGAATTTTATTCCTTCTCTATCTTCTACTTCTGATTATATTTTAGTACCAGAAATGGACATTCACGAGTCAAATTCACCAAAATCCTTCTCAAAAGACCAATTTTTCGAAAAAATTATCATCCAATTTAAGGCCTATTCTTCTCAATCTGTATATCCCCAAGAGATTGTTCATTTTTTATGGCCAATTGGTCAAAAAATTCGATTTTACGAACAAACCTCCTTTGATGGGCCAATAAATTCTTCAAACATTAAAATTGGTATAATTCAAAATAGAAATCTTCACCATGCAGATGGAATCATTCGTTATCAAGTTCAATTAACTAATGGTGAAAATATTTGGATAAAGGAACAAACAATTAAAGAATCAGTCAAAAATCCGATCGAAGAATTTTATGATAAACAACTTTCGTTTTCGCTTACATTCCTTCTCCGGATTTGGAGTCTTCAATTTCTTGATTTATACAGCAGTAATTATATTAAAATAGTAACCAACTCAAGATTGTCTCTTCTTCCACATCAAGTTTCAGTTGCCCACCATCTTTTACAACAAAACGAGGCGCGTATGATCTTAGCAGATGAAGTCGGATTGGGAAAAACAATTGAAGCTGGAATTTATATTAAAGAAATGATAGCGCGCCGACTAGCTAGAAGAATTTTAATCATAACACCAGCCAGCCTTTCTTCTCAATGGGAATTTGAAATGGAGAATAAATTCAATTTATCATTTATTCGGCTGGATTCTCAAAGATTAAAGCAGACAGAAATAAATTTTCAAACTGGGAACTTTATAAATAAGAAAACTGGAGAAGAATACACTTTATGCTCTGTTACACTTCAATTTGCACGATTGTCCCAATGTTCTTCAAAATTACTTAAGGTTGAATGGGATATCGTTATCTTTGATGAAGCACACCATCTCCGTAGATATTTAACGAATGTGAAGACAGAACTCTATCGGACTACCTTAGCCTACGATTTAGCTGAAAAACTTGCCCAAAAAAGTCACAATCTCTTACTCTTAACAGCTACTCCTATCCAGCTTCACTCATTTGATTTATATTCACTAATCTGCTTACTGAATCCATATCGATTTCCAACTTTTGATAGCTTTGAATCAGAACGAAAAAATTTGGTTATGTTAAATCTCGTAATTTCTCAATTACTTAATTTTTCCAGAATCAGTGCATTTGAACGCAGATCTTTGATATATAATATTTTAAATTTCCTTCCTAATTTTCAAGTCAAAGCATTAGATGAAAATTTGAAAAAGAAATCATTTCGCACAACTTTAGTTCAGACTTTAGAAAAAAAACATTTCTTAAGTGATTTTGTCATTCGTAATAGAAGAAAAAGGGTGTTTCCTCATCATAAAATCAAACGAATCCCAAAAATTATAGATGTTACATTAACACCAAAAGAACTAGAGATATACAACAAAATTCATTTGTATTTAGCTAAAATCTATTCCCAGAATTTTGAAGGTAGAAATACTGGAATGGGTTTTATTATGGTCATTCTTCAAAAGCTTTTAACAAGCTCAGTTCCTGCAATTCTTAAAAGTTTACAAAGGCGAATTAATTATTTAGAAGAAAATAAAGAAATGCTTACAAAATTCCAAACTGAAATTGTAATTAATCAAGAATTTCAAGAAGAAGAAGTAGAATTAGATTTAGATTTGGGAATTGAAGAATTTGAATTAGAAGATCGTTTAATTTATTATCGACGTAAACAAAAGATGAAACCTAAAAAAGGAAATGAACTTAATATTAAAGATCATATCAAAATTCTTAAGGAATTTGTAGTTGATTTGAAATCTTTGACCATAGACTCAAAAGCAGAAAAATTACAAGAAATAATTAAAGAAATATTATCAAATAATCCAAAAGAAAAAATAATTATATTTACTCAATTTAAAGCGACCTTATTTTATCTTTCTAAGATATTTCAAGACAAAAAAATAAATGTCGCCCATTTCCATGGAGATCTCAATGAAAATCAAAAAAATCGAGAAGTTCAAAAATTCAAAACAACTCATTCTATTCTTTTGTCAACCGAAATAGGTGGTGAAGGTAGAAATTTTCAGTTTTGCCATATTATCATTAATTATGATCTTCCATGGAATCCCATGCGTCTAGAACAACGAATTGGAAGATTGGATCGTATTGGTCAAACTAAAGATATTCTGATT
Organism: Candidatus Harpocratesius sp.; assembly: GCF_054039255.1. Lineage (NCBI taxonomy): Archaea > Promethearchaeati > Promethearchaeota > Promethearchaeia > Promethearchaeales > Promethearchaeaceae > Candidatus Harpocratesius > Candidatus Harpocratesius sp. The sequence goes on along the minus strand of NZ_JBPLBG010000071.1, from coordinate 68,521 downwards.
TATAATTTTTATATTGCAGATACAGTTGAATCATCAATTGTAACTGCAATTATTGATCGTATCCATCTTTTTGAAGAATCTATCGGATCTTTAGAGCCTATATTAGGTAGTATTGAAAAACAAATAACCGACTTAGTTTTAAGAGAAGATGAGATACCATATAAATTCAGATTAGAAGAAGTTATCTCAAAAACTACGGATAAAATTGAAGAAGTATACGCAAAGTTGGATGATTTTATTTTAGATAAAAAATCATTTCAAACATCAATGTTATCTCAAAATCTCCAAGATGATAATATTGTTTCTCACGAAGATATCCTTCAATTCTTTCAAACTATCAATGATCTTGCAGGAAATGATTTCTCTATTACTATGTATTCAAAAAAATCTACTAACTATAGCATTTCCCTATTTTCTAATGCGTTTAATTTAATAAAAACAAAAAAATATGATTCAACAGAATTTTGGCAAATATGCTTATCAGATCGTCTTCGTTCACAAGTAAAATGTACCTCCCGCAAATATGAAGGAACATTTTCGATGAAAATTGCTCAGAGATTTGAGGAATTTGATTTTTTCGCTTTAGGTCATGAACTTGTAATGAATCTTGCAGATTTTTGTGCTCGTGATGATTTTTCAGGATATGCTACACAATTGCATTTTGATTCATCTAAGTTGATCAATTTGTGTTTAAAAAACAAGATAAAGCTTACATCTGAAGAGAATTTAGAACTTCAAAAAATTTTGAAAAACAGTGAAATACTTCATCTTTTTTTTATAGAACTTAAATCAGTAGGAATTATCATTGAAAAAATCATTTTTCCAGTTTTAGTTAGCAATTCTGGATTAATTTTTTCTTCTTTTACAAAAGTATTATATCATCCTTCTACTATTGTTAAAGTTCTTGATTTTTCAAGAGAAATTAAAAATAGAACATTTGATAAGAATTTATTCGAGCAAAGAAAAATACTCCAACTTTATGAAATAGCACTTCAAGGTTTGAAAAAAATCGCACAAGAGAGAACAAAATATTTAACACAAGTAAATAAAACAAAATATCTTCGAGAAAAGGTAAAAATTATTACCACTGCGAAGCTAAAAAGAAAGTATCTTGAATTTCATCTAGATAAATTACAAACTATGCTCCGAGTGAAAAAGGTAAAATTACCTACAGAACGACAACTACAAAATGTTGCAAAAATTTCGGAATTAGAAAAAAAAAATCGACGAATGAAGCAATTTGAACAGTTAAAAAATGAAGTTCAATATTTAGAGCAAGAAATAAAGCATTGGGAAAAGGAACTTGAAGAATTAGAATTTGATATTCCAGCAAAACTAAAAAAGCTCGAATATAATAAAAAATTAAGAATTAACGCAGAATTAAAAGGTTATGCTGGATGTTTATTACTTTAATGATACTTTTTTCAAAAAAATTATTTTTCTTCAGAAATGCTTATGTAATTAACTCCAATTGTTTTATAAGTTGTTCTAATGAGATTTCCTTGTTAAGATATCGTTTGTGAAGAATAGGAATTAAATATTTAGGCTTGAATGAATGAAATTGAATATCGCTGATAAGAAAAATTTTGTTATCTTGTGTTGAATCAATAATATCTGCTTCTTCTATCGCTATCAGTAGGTTTTTTTTATCTTTTAATAATTCTAATCCTGCTGAATAAGAAATTCCCTTATCCTTATGTAACGTAATTAAGTTAATTAATTGCAATGTTTCTATATGCTCAAATAATGGAACAAGTTGATGAACTTCTCTATCAGAAAGGATTTGATCCTTTAAAAAAAATCTTTGAATTTTCTTTTCAATTACTTTATTCGCTGGTTTGAAAGAAAGTGGTCTTCGATAAACAAAAAAATCTGATAAAAGAAAAATAGATTCTTGTTCACCAGGAATTTGCATCACTTTTATTAATCGAAGACGAATAAATGGAGCTAAAAGCAGATCTAAATTTAATTGAATATAGCCAAATTGAGATCTTAATTTTTCACGTAAGGCTTGCTTACTAATACATCCATTTCTCAATGTTTGTAGAATATGAATTTTTATGTTGTCTTCGAATAATCGAAAGTACAATTGTTTTTCATCCATTTCTGCATAATTTTTTATCGCTCGATATGTATCTGACAAAATATGAGTAAAATGAGGCTTATTATAATTGATTATTAGTTCATTCCCTACATTTTCAAGAATTTCTCTATATATATGCTCATCACTCTCAATTTCAAGTTCTAAAAGAATGAAGAAGGTTTCATTTTTTGATAGTGTTTTTTTTAGAAGAGAACAATATTTTTTATTATTCGATGTATTAATAAAGGAAATAAAATTTGAATTTGGTGTTGTTTCATGTTTTGCCCAAATTTTAAGTAAAAGCTCATTTGGAGGGAAATTTGGTTCAGGAGGAAATTGTACTAAAGCATTTGGCCCTAATCGAATATCCCATTGAACTAAAATTAATTTTCGCACAGAAAAATACCTCTTTTATTCTATAGGATACAAATGATCAAAAAACCAAAAAGTATTTGGAATTTTAATGATCATCTTGTAAAGTTAGATCTAAAAAAATTTATTATACTCAAGCGTCAATGTAAAAATAGGATAAAAAAAGAGTGTTGACCTTAATCTATGGAAGAAATTCAAAATGAGATGATTCAATTGGGTGTATATGCTCTAGTAGTTCGTGGAGAAGGACAAGATCTACTTATGAGCAAAAACGTACATGATTATATCGAAATTCCCGGATTGGAAACACTTTTACGAAATTTCATCATTGATTTAGATAAATTTTTTGAATATATCTATAAAAATGATATTTCTGCCTATTTACATCAAATTGAGAAAAAATTTCAGTTAGATCTTTCATTTTTAGCCTCAAATCTTGTTCAGAATATCAATGAGATGAAAGAAACTGATAGCGAAGAAATAATGATCTATTACTTGGTTATCACTAAAACTTTAGAGCATATTCGCCAGATTGTATTTAATCAGTACGGAAAAGAAAAAATAAAATCTTTTTATGAAAAAGAAGTTGGAAAGAAATTGTCTACAAAAAGGCTTCAGAAAATATCTCAATTAGATGATGAAGGTGATGCGGATTTGTCCATATTATACAATCTAATTTTTATTAAATTCTTAGCAGAAATATACCAAAAGAAAAAAATATTCCGAAATATTGAAGAAATTATTGAGAAAAAATTAAAGCATTTTATCAACCAAAATTTTCTATAAAATTGATAGTGACAATTTTTTTTCTTAAATTTTTGCTATTTATAATACTAATGATAAATAGATATTATTATTACTGCTAATAGACCTAAGATTATTATTATACTCCATGCTCTAACAAGACCTTTTTTACGTTCTTTTAAAAAGCAATCTAAACAATAAAAATATTTACGCATATGATAAGCATGCTTAGAACATATCGGTTCTCCACAAATATGGCAAATTACTGTTGTTTCTTTATTGCAATTCTTACACTTCATACTTAAAAGAGTAAAAAATAGCATTAAAATTATCCGATCTCAATGAAATTTCAAAATCATTATTTTTTAAGATTTAAGAAAATGTATATTTTTTTTAGTATGTACTCGATAAAGTTGTGTGAGGGGATTTAATTGGCTAAAAATCAAATATTAATTATCTTTGCTCTTTTCATATTCTCATTTATTTTTAGCTTATTTGTATCTCCTATTTTTTTTATTTTGCTGATTTTACTTTTAATTTATATCAGTTGGGACATATATGACGATCAATTGTCAGAAAAGGAGAAAATGCAAGAAAAACATGATTATCCATTGTTATATGATCCTAATTACCATCTAATTATTGAATAATCAATTTAGAATATCTAACTAATTATTAATCATATTTATTTTTGTTAATACTTGAACCAAGGAAATAATAAATATATTTCTGAGCTTGATGTTATGTATGAATAATACCTTTGAAATTTCCAATCCACTCCTTCCAAATGTATTAAAAAGAACGAAAGGAGCTTCAGATCAATATTGTAGTTTTGAGGGAACTTGGAAGATACAATCAAATTCAGGTTCTCCAAATTTAGTTGAACATATAAAATCAGTATTATTACAAGTAAGCTCACAATTCACCTATCAATGGAATTTAGAATCAACTCCTGAAAAATCCACATTAAATTTTCGTAATGATCTTGGTTATTTCCAACCGAGAAATCCGCTTTATATATTAATTCATCCAGAGACACTTACGATAAATCCTCAATTAATAATAGGAAAAATAAAATGGCTTCATTTTTGGAACATTCATGATTTTCGAGCAACAGATGAATATCATTTAATCATTGGAAAGTTTATTCAAATTAGTAGTCGTACTGAACGAGGTTTATTTTATGGATTAAACTCTCTCTATCAATTAATTAAGTTTACAAATAATGCAATTCCATTTCAAACAATTCATGATGTTCCCAAAATAGGTGTTAGAGCCATAGAAATAAATTGGATGGGTCCAGAACTTCAACCAACGTTTATTAAATATATACTCAAACTTATAGGATTCCATAAAATTAACAGTATTATTATATCAAGTGAAAAGAATATACCTAGTAAGCAATTTGAACTAGAGTTTACAAATAATTACCTTTCATTTGGGAGTGAAATTGCTTCAGCTCAAGAATTTGAACGCAGTTCCTTTGATATTCAAAGTTTAAATCTTAAAGGAATATTTAATTGGATAAAAATTGGTTTTTTCCCGATTATTTCATATGATATCTTATTTAAAGCCGCATGTTTATGGGAAGGGAGAAAAATTCCTGAGGTTTCATTTATTCCCCGATTTTGGAGAAATCTTTTCTTTGATAAACTAAATGAAGATCAATATAAATTCCTAAATGATTCCAAATTACCCATTTGTTTCTCAAATGTAGTCACAATATTAGAAAAGATACCAATTACTGAAAATACCCTTCCTTTTGCAAGTTTTCTAGTAAATCAATATGATTCTCTCAAAGCAGTTTTGAAAAAAAATCAAGATGATTTTAAACAATTACGAGAATCCTTAATAAGCTTTAAACAATCTAAAATCCATCACTTTGAATATTTTGAATTTTATATTCTAATGTTGGATGTGATTGAGAAAATTATCGAATTGATGGATATTCAGCAGCAATATCAATCCACTTTACATTTGATTTTTCAATCTGATAATTATGATAATCTTCAATCATCAATATTTGCAGATTTTTCTTTTGTTGCGGACGATATTTTACGAATCTTGAAGAATCTTACAACTCAATTATCAAATAAAAGCCAGTGGTTTCTCATTCCAAATTCAAGTAAAATATATAAAAATCTCTTTGGATTGAAACAATTTCAAGAACAAATTAAAGAATTAAGCGTTTCTATTCAAGGATTTCTTCAATATCAATCCAAATTATTCCAAAGTTTAAAAGAATTTCGTAATTTGTTAAAATAAAGAGTGAAGTTTTTTTTCATTTTTTTTATTATAGGCATAATATCTTTTAGAAATATTATGTTATATTATTTAATTATGACAGTATTAAATTCTTCAAAAAAGATTTTATATTTTCAGAGGAAAATTGAGACCCAATCTATGAATATGGTTGAGTTATTGGAATTTTTTTCCCATTGCGAACAATGGGCAAATTCTTCTGAAGAATTTTTTGAAGAATTCGAGGATGTTGAATTAACGGTAATTATTAAATACAATAAATTAGAATCTGATAATTCTAATAATTCTCAAAAATCAGATAATGTCTGTAGAACGCTAGTTTTCGAAATTAATTATGGAAAATTAAAATTTCGAGAAATATCTCAGCAATTTGAATTGTTTTTGATCGAGAGTAAGTATTCCACTCCAAAAATTGAAATCCAGAGTTCAGAAGAAGATTTAATCGAAACTTTTAATGGAAATATTGATCCTTGGAGAGCTATAATGAGCGGGGATGTAAAACTCTCTGGAGATATTGAAGCTTTAATCATCTTTGAAAAGTTATTTTCTGTATTTTATGAATTTGTAGGTTTATAACTAAAAAATAAAAAAGGATTATAAAAATTTTATTTTATTAATTCTCGATATAATCACGAACTGAATAAGCTGCACTTACTGCTTGAGCTGCTGCGGTAATTACCTGTTTTTCCCGTATATCGGTTACATCCCCAGCTGCAAATATTCCAGGAACATTCGTTTGAGCAAATTTATCTACAAGAATTTCTCCTTTTTCGTTTAGGTTAACACCTAAATCTTTTACTAAATCGCTTTGTGGAATTTCTCCGATTTCAATAAAGACAGCGTCCGTTGGAAAAATAGTACCATCATGAAATTCAACTGCTTCGACTTTATCCTTTCCAATTATTCTCTTTAAGGTTGTATTAGTAATAATCTCAATCTTTTCATTTTCATTAACACGCTGTGTGTTAATGGGTTCAGAGCGAATTTTATCTCTACGATAAACAATATAGACTTTCTTTCCAAATTTTGAAAGAAAAAGTGCTTCAACAGCAGCGCTATCAGATCCTCCAACAACGATTATCGTTTTATCTCTAAAGAAAGGGCCATCACAAGTTGCGCAATAGCTTACTCCTCTTCCATGAAATTCTTCTTCACCTGGAATATTAAGCTTGCGATATTTACCACCTGTTGCCACAATAACGGCACATGATTCGTATTTTTCTCCTCCAGATGCTGTAACCACAAATTTTCCTTCGGCTTCTTTTTCGATTTTAGTTACAGTTTCGAAAATATATGGAATATTAAAATGTTCATAATGTTTTTGAAAGGCATCCATTAAATCAAAACCAGAAACATCGAAAAAGCCTGGATAATTCTCAATTAAGTAAGTCCTGGATATGGCACCACCATATTCTTGACCAATGATTAAAGTTTTAAAATCGAATCGGTGGGTGTATATTGCAGCGGAAACTGCTGCCGGACCCCCACCAATTATTATAACGTGATAACTATTCGGTTTAGAAACATCACAAGATTTTGACATGATTGATTTCAACTCAAGATATTGAAGAATTCAAGGAATATAAAATTTGTGCAAAAATAATGCACAACTATCTTCTTCTTCTTCCCTTGTTGAATAAGAGATCTTACTTGTAGACTTAAATTTTTTTAGTTGATGATAGAACAAAAATTTTATCGGCTCTTATGATTTATTAAATCTATGGAAATGGAATCACTGATTGATAAAATTAAAACTTTAAAATGTCAAAAACAAGTCTCAATCTTTGCTCACTATTATCAACCCATTGAAATTCAAAAATTGGCAGATTTTATTGGTGACTCCCTTGGATTGGCTAAAATTGCTCGGCAACAAAAAGATAGTAAGTATATTATTTTAGCTGGTGTTCATTTTATGGCAGAAACCGCTTCAATTTTGAATCGAAATAAAGTTATCTTATCTCCTAATTTTGAAGCAGGTTGCCCTTTAGCAAGTTTTATTGATCCTAAAATAATAAATGAATTTAAGATGAAATATCCTAAATCTCCACTAATTGTCTATGTAAACACCACAGCAGAAACTAAAGCAAATTCTGATGTGTGTTGTACTTCATCTAATTCTCTTAAAGTAATAGAAAATGTAGCAAAAAATTGGAAAACTGATACCATTTTGTTTGGGCCTGATAAAAATCTCGCAAATTTTGTTCGAAATCGAACTTCTTTAAATATAATTACTGTTCCTGAAAAGGGAAATTGTCCGATCCATAATTTCTTATCAATAAAAGATATTGAAAGAGAAAGGAAAAATCATCCTGGAGCTTCCATCTTAGTTCATCCAGAATCACCTTTGGAAGTCCAAAATGAAGCAGACTTTATCGGTTCAACTTCACAAATGCTTCAATATACTAAAGATAATCCAAATTCAAATGGTTTTATCATAGGTACCGAAATTGGATTGATTGAACACTTACGATGGAAAAATCCAGAACAATCTTATTTTCCTCTTAATAAATATGCTATTTGTAAAAATATGAAAAAAATTAACTTAAAAAACCTCTTTGAGACTTTGGATGCAATTGGAACCCCTTCTCAATCAAAATATGAGATAAAAGTTCTAGAAAAATGTGCAGATATGGCCATAGTTCCATTAGAACGTATGCTTCAATATTCTTAATATTATTAGGAGTATATTTCGATGATATCTTTTAGTATTAATTTTGAAATGGTATTTGTTATTCATATGCAAAGTAAACAAATAATTTTTTATCGAAAAAATGAATCAATCCCTTTAAATACTAAATTGCTCGAAAAAGTTCAGATAATGGTTCAAGATAATCAAATACTTAAAGATTCCCCTTTGAATGCAATAAAACCTTTTGATCTTGAAGATAAAAAAGGGATTTTTTGGATAGGAAAGTTTACATTAATCGCGTTGATATTAAATCAAAATTCTAGCCCTATGGAAAAAGAAATGCTACATACATATGGTATTAGGTTGGAATCCCGGTTTTCATCAGAGTTACAAGGTCTTTATTCCACATTTTTAGGAAATATTGATATATTTTTACAGGATTTACCTACACGACCTAATTTAAAAAAAATTACAGATGAAATCTTTCATATTGATTTCACTTATCCATATACTGTAAATTTAAATGAAAATACAAAACCAATTTCAAATATTGAGAATGAAGTATTAAAATTTGCAGCAAAGAAAGTTCAAGAGCAGAAATTTGTTTATCTTCACCAGATTATTTCATTTTTTGAGCAAAATTTTCCGTTATTGAAATTACAAATTCAAGAATCAATCTATAATTTAATTAATATGGGTATTTTAGAAAAAACGAGAATAAAAAATGATATATTTGTAAATTAAAATAAATTTGTTTAAATTAGAAAGAAAAACTAAGATTTTTTATTAAACACGAGCAAGATCTTTATAGAGTTTAGGGATAATTTCTTTATATTTGTTATTTTCTATATTTCCCAAAATATTTGCTGCAATTTTATTTAGTATTTTTCTGTATTTAGATACTTGCTCATCTCTGCGCAATAAAAGTGCAACAACATAATTCTCAACTTCAATATATTTTTCTCCTAAACCAGAAAAAAATGAGACAACTTTATGATTTTTAAAGGTTAAGGACGAAAATCCTGGTGTTAGCGAAGAATATCGATGGGCAGAATAAATTTGAGTGAGTAAATTGTTTGTGACTTTCAAGTTTTCGGGATAACTAGCAAGTAAAACTGGACCAACTTCATTATCCCAGCGTAAGATAAGAATTCCTAACGGCAAATTTAATTATCTCCTTTTTAATAGTGGTATTTGATATGAATCAAAAAATCATATCTATTGATCTAAATCAGTTATTGAAACATAAAAGCCTTATGTAATTTCATTTACCAATTTCTGAATATAAGATAGAAAAATAAAAAAGTATTTAGAATGGATGAACCAATCGAACTTTTCCGTTACCTAAATCTTCAAAAAGACCTACTTTCACAAATTGATCAATATATTTCTTCACTGTAACAGTAGGGAGTCCTAAAGCACCTTTTAATAACTCTACATTCATCTCTCCAACATCTTTTACTAACAAAAAGCATTTAAAGAGAGGCTCTTGTTCAAAAAGTGTTAATAATCCATCTATATTTTGAATTTTTCCCAAATTTTTTTCTCGGAATTCAATCATATCCTTATTCTCTGATTCGTATTTAGAAAGTTTTTCTTCTAATTTTTCTTTTTCAGAGACTACTTGTTCATATTTTTTTAATAATTCTTCTTGTTTTATTTTTAAGTCTGAAAAACGTTTTTCAGCTAATGAAGTTTTCTTTTCAAAATCTTGAAATTGAAGTTTATAATCGATAATATCTGATTCTAATTTATCCGTTTTTTCTAAAAGTTCTGATTTTTCTTTAAAATGTTCTTCTTTCAATTGCATAATACGTTCTTCATTGCGTTTTTTAATTTCTTGAATTTCTTCTTGTAAATTATTTATTTTAGTTTCATAATTAGATTTCATATTGTCGATTTCAGCAAATTCAGATTGATACTTAGTTAATTTCATTTCAAGTTCATGGTTTTTCTCTGTTAGAGAATGAATTTCATCCTGTAATTGTTTTGTTTCTTTTCTGAATTCTAATTCCATCTTTCCAATACGCGCTTGATATTCATCTTTTGTAGAAAGTGTTTGACTCCTTAGTTCTTTAGTTCTTTCTTCAAAATCTCGCTCCATTTTTTCAATACGCGCCTTGTATTCATCTTCAGTTTCCATAAATTGTCGTAAACGTGCTTGTACTCTTTGGGCAAATTCTTCTTCCATTTTTTGTAAATTTTCTTGAGTTCGATCATTAGCCATTTTTAATTCTTGAATTTCGCGATCTTTTGCACTAATTATTCCTTGTTGCTCAATCAATTTGGACTTTAATTCACCTACTTGCGTAATATATGTGTTTAAATGTTGATTAAATCCATCAATTTGCATTTGAGTATTTTTTAATTGAGCTTCTTGTTGTGCAATAGTAGCATAGGCCATTTCTAGTTGATTGTCTTTTTCATTTAACTCAGCCCGCATTTCGCCAACCATACGTTTTAAAGCTTCAACATCTGCAGGTAAATCATACATATTGCTGATTCGGCTTTGTAATTCGTCAATTAATTTTTGCTGTTCTGCCATCTCATTTTTTTGTTTTACAATTAATTGCTTTAACCGATCAATTTGTGCTTGTTTTTGTGCAATTTCTAATTCTTCCTGCCCAATACTATCAATTATGTTCTCTAAATCCTTATCGCCCATTTTCTTTCCTCAACTAGTATTTTTCTTCAATTAAAGTCTTAAGAATCACAATATTTAATAGCTTATAAATGTGTGAATATCTATTATATAACTGTCGATTACTAAATAATAATATTCATCTATTCCTTTAACTTAATTCATTAGAAAATGGATTGAAAAAAATGCCAGGTAAAACTGAAACAAGGAACGAATTTGATTGGGATGGAGTGGTAACCCAAATACATGATATCATTGGTTCTAATACTGCTATTTTTAACAAATATGGGATAATTTTAGCTTCAAAAATCTCTCAATTTGAGAAAGGAAGTCTTATATCTCCAACCATTTTAGATTTTATAGATCGAAAACAGAATTTGATTCGAGAATTACAAGTTCAAAATATCGAGTGTATTGTATTAGAAGGAGACAAAGAGAATATTGTCTTTACATTTGGTGAAAATTATAATTTGATGAGCAATATTCCAAAGAATGTAGATTTGGCAAAATATATGCCAAGTATTACCAGTTTTTTACGCACTCTTCACAAAACTGCACCCAGCAATGTTCATCAGACTTCATTTAAATTACTTTCATTAGAAGATGAATTTGAAGAAATGAAAAATAGCACAGAAGAGCAAGTTGGGAAAGAGCGATTTCCCATTTTTAAACATCTTATTAAATATTTGGCAAAAAAATAATGTATCCTTTTGGTATTTTTTATCAATCGAATACATATAAATTTAGGAGAACTCTCATTAACTTATATCGAATTATATCTGTTTTACTCGTTTAAAAAAAATTACATAAAAATTATTTAAATAAAATTTAACACGAGGATTATAAATGCTACGACAAGTTTTCATCACAAAAAATGGAGAAATTATCTTCAGGCGTGATTTTGGAAAAGCACTTGATTTAGAAGGTTTTAATCAAGCTTATAAACAAATTATAAAAGAAGCATCTAAAATTGGGGCAGATAAAACTAAATACCATGATTATTTTCAATATCGTATTGGATATCTCACAGAACCAGAGAAAAATATCATCTTCTTTTTCGTTTCAGATCTCTCTGACAAATTTGCAAATATTCAAAAAGAACTTGAACGATGTCGAAAAGAATTTCTCGATATGTTTGGGCCTATCCTGGATGATCAAATCGATGAAGATACATTTGAGATTTTTGATCCTACTATTGAACTAATTCATAAAAATTTACGCCCAAAAATTTCTTTAGTTGGTTTTTCTGGTGTTGGTAAAACTACAATCACTCGTTTAATCACTGCTCAAGATATTCCGATGGAACATGTGCCTACCATAACTGGGGATATCGGAACAATAAAAATTGGCAAACTCCATTTTCATCTATGGGATTTTGCGGGCCAAGAGCAATTTTCATTTTTATGGAATAATTTTATCAAAGGATCTGATGCTGTCTTGTTAATTACTGATTCTACCTTGGAGAACTGCGAAAAAAGCCGATATTTCACCGAGCTTATTAAGAAAGAAGCACCTTATGCACACACTGCTTGTATTGGTAACAAACAAGATCTACCCGAGGCGATGCCAATTGCAGATATCGAGCGAATTTTAGGAATGAAAGCTTATTCAATGATTGCAGTTGATCCTGATAATCGGGATAAGATGATTACAATCATTGCTGATGTTTTAGAGATGTCTGGTGAAGTTTCTCCATTATTAAAACCTTTAATTCAGCGAGATAAAATAATGAAACAAGCAGAAGAAGCACTTGAAGAGGGGAATTTTCAGCAGGCTTTGCATTTATTTGAAGAATTAGCAGATCTTAGTTTAGAATTAGGTGATGACAGGGTAAGTCAAGATTTTCATGAAAAAGCAATGAAAATTAAGGCAATTCTTCAGCAATTTGAACCAAAAAGCGATAAAAAAGAGAGTTTAGAAGTTAAATCAGTTACTTCTCAAAAGCAAAAAGAAGAAAAAACGATTCCAAAAGAATCAGTTACTCCTCCACCGGCACCTAAAACATCAGTTACTCCTCCGCCGGCACCTAAAACATTAGTTACTCCTCCACCGGCACCTAAAACATCAGTTACTCCTCCGCCGGCACCTAAAACATCAGTTACTCCTCCGCCAAAACCAAAAGCAATTCCTGTAGATCAGACAGATCTTCAAATATCAAAAGGAGTAAATATTCCAAAATCTAAATCGACTTCAACTAATAAAGAAGATAAGTTAGAACAATTATTAGAACAAGCCAAAGCAAAAAAATTGAAAAAACAAGTAGCACAAAACCACATCCAAGAAATTCAAAAAGAAGCATTGGATCAATCAATTAAAAGCCCAATTCCGCCATTATCTGCCCCTAATTCAACTTCTAGGTCTTCGAATCTCAGTGTCCCATCACCCAAAATTGTATCTCAACCTCCTCCTTCAAATGATCAATCATCTACAAAGAGTGATATGCGAGCATTAATTACAGATTTAAAGATTAAGGTGGCAAATGTAAATAAAACTTTGCTTGATATGGAAATGCAGAATATTACTGGAGAGCTTTCAGATGATGAATTTGCAAACAAGTCAAAACGACTTGAATCAGTAAAAGCTCGACTTGAAAAGCAAATTCAAGAATTAGAAGAAATTTAAGAATTTATTTTTCCATATTTTGATATTTTTTTGTAGTTTTCTTTTGTTATTTTCTATAATTAAAAAAAATTAAGAAAAGAATCTTTCTTTTATTTAAATTACGAATAAGTTTCTTTTAAGCAAAATGTTAAATTATTTCTTCAAAAATCTCTTTAATATTAATATTTTTAAAGATATTTTCTGGATTGATTTCTTTTTCATCAATATCTGGTGTTTGTATGATTACTCCTAAATCGACTAATTTTTGAAATTTAATAATGTTAAAATCAGATTTATTTGATGAATCAGCATCTTTCTGTTCTTGATTTGAAATTTCTTTATCTCCATTTAGAGAATTGTCTGAATTTAATAAATTGGATCTTTTCTTAAAAATGTTTGATAAGAGTCTCTTTTTTCTCTTATTTTTTTTTTCATTTTGATCTGGATTAGAAACATCTTCTAATTTTTCAAATCCATCAGGATCTATTAATTTTTTGTTATATAGATAACATTCCAGGAGATCATCATATAAAAACATTGGAACAAATGCTTTTTGTATTGTTTTCATTCGTTTTGAATCAAAAATATCTGTTTGAATTATATCAGGAAATATATAATCTCCTTTTTTTTTATAGAGATTTTTTAATCTCGTTTTTTTTTTGTAATCAAATGAAATTTTATTTTCAGTGAATTTTGTATTACAATATTCAATAATTTCATCAATATGACCAACTAATGCATGCTTAAAATCATTTTCTTCTAAAGATCGAATATAAGCATTTAAATAAGAATCAAGAATAAAAGACAAATCTTCACTATAAGAATGAATCTTGGATACTAACTTTTTAGATTCTTTCCACCAAATTTCAATAAGATCGAAGGATAATTGCTTAAAAAATAGTGTTCTATATTTTTGTTCTGTATATTTAAGCAAGTTTGTAATTAACAATGAATATAACTTTGAATAATCATATGAAAAGTATTTATTTTGAAAAGAAATTATGCTTTTTTTATGAGGAAAAATGAATAAAGTAGGTAGTTTTGATAAAATTCGATCAATTCTAATAGGCATTGGTAGAATTGGAGATGAAAAATTCGGACTTTCAATTTGATCGATAAAAAAAATCATTGGAGCTGCTTCATTTTTTCTATGAATTAGTTTTGGTTTTGCTGTACTTCGATTCAACATATAAAATCATTCCAATACTTAAAAAAATTGAAAATAAGAAAAAGAATTATAAAAAAAAAGAAGAAATTTATTAATATTAAATTTCATCTCGACCAAATTGCCAGCACCAGATGTGATGGGTCTCTGAAAGAGCAGTTTCTTCTGGTTCTTTTTTATTGCACTCTGGTAACATTTTAGCTTGACATCTTGGATGGAATGAACATCCACTTGGAGGATTTGATGGTGAAGGAATTTCACCTTCTAAAATGATTTTTTCTTGTAATTCACTTTTGCTAACTGCTGGTCTGGCAGATAAAAGTGCTTGGGTATATGGATGTTGATTATTGTAGAAAATATCTTCAATATTACCAGTTTCTACAAATTTACCAAGATACATTACACCAATTCTGTGACCAATATGGTGAATTACTGAAAGATCATGTGTTATAAATATATATGCCAAGTTAAGATTCTTTTGCAATTCTTGCAACAAATTTAAAATTTGGGCTTGAACTGAGACATCTAATGCAGAAGTGGGTTCATCCAATACAATTACATCTGGATTACATGCCAGTGCTTTTGCAATAACAATTCTTTGTTTTTGACCACCTGAGAATTCGTGTGGATAACGATCCAAGTGTTCTGCCTTAAGGGAAACTTGAGTCATTAATTCAAGAACTCTCTGACGTAAATCGACCTTATCTGTAATTCCTAAAAGATTTTTTAATGGTTCTCCGATAATATCAACAATTTTCATCCGTGGATTTAATGATGCATCAGGATCTTGAAATACCATTTGGATTTTTTGTCGAATTTTCCTTTTTTTATTTAGTTGATTTTGGATTTCTTCGTTTTTATATCTGATTGTTCCACCACTAGTTTTAACTAAATTTAGAATTGCTTTAGCAATAGTGGTTTTTCCACATCCACTTTCTCCTACAATTCCTAATGTTTCATTAGGATATAATTTAAAGCTTACTCCACGAACAGCTCGTACTGTTCCAATTTTTCGCATGAATAAGCCCCCAATTATAGGATACTCAACTTCTAAATTTTCAACTGTTAATACAGGTTCATTTGATTCTATTTCATCAATTTGTACATTTGATATTGATTCTGTCATTATATTGTTGCCTCCAATCTTTCTTCATCTGTGAGTGATCTATAGAGATCAGAATCAGATTTGTCTTTATCATATAAATGACAAGCAACTTGAACTGCATTATTCAATGGAATTAAATCTGGTCTGATTTCTTGACATATTTTCATTGCATGAGGACATCTTGGATGAAATCGGCATCCACTGGGGGGGTAAATAAGGTTTGGAACCATTCCCTTTATGATAGCTAATTTATGTTTCCGTGATTCAGGTGTTACTTTTGGAATTGCTGCAAGAAGTCCTTTAGTATATGGGTGTTGTGGATTTTCAAATATATCTTCAACAGTTCCGTATTCAACAATATTTCCAGAGTACATAACTGCAACTCGATCACACAATTCAAAAATCACCCCTAATGAATGAGTGATAAACAAAACTGAATTATGAAGTCGATTTTTTAATTCTCGAATCATGTCTAAGATTTGTGCCTGAATAGTAACATCTAATGCTGTAGTAGGTTCATCACAAATTAACAATTTTGAATTGCATGCTAAACCCATAGCAATCATTATTCGTTGTCTCATTCCTCCAGATAATTCATGTGGGTATCGATTAATCAACGAATCTGCATTGGGAAGACCAATTCGATCTAATAACTGTGAAGATTCTCGATAAGCAATATCTTTCAATGTTATTCTGCCCTTAACTTTTCGTTTCAGTGCATTTATCTGAACTTTAAGGGTTTCAGCACCTTCTTCTGATGCATTTTTTAAATCCCACTTCATTTGTTTAAGTTTTTCCTTTAAAATGCTGTTTTCTTGGCGAGCTTTTGCTAATTCTTCTTTCAGATATTCTTTCTGGTGAAGTAAGTAAACTTCTGCTAGTTGATCTCCTACTTTCATTACAGGATTCAATGAATTCATAGGATCCTGGAAAATCATAGTTATTGTATTCCCTCTATAGTGTAACATTTGATTTTCTGGTAAATCAATGAGATTGATACCTTCAAATTCGATTTGTCCGGATATTATTTTTCCAGGAGATCGAACTAATCGCAATAATGAAAGTGCAGTTACAGATTTTCCACATCCTGTTTCACCTACTAAACCCAAAATTTCATTTTTATTAATAGTAAATGAAACACCATCGACAGCTTTTACAACTCCTTCTTCAGTGAAAAAATAAGTTTTTAAATCTTTTACTTTTAAAAGAAGTTCTTTTTCTTCGCTGTTTGAGTTATCTGAATTTGTTGTATTTTTTTGAATTTCTATCATATATCATCACTATTTGTTTATTTTCTCCCTTGTAATCGAGGATCTAAAGCATCCCTTAATCCATCACCTACTAACATAAAGGCTAATACAGTCAACAGAATTCCAAATCCTGGAGTAAATGCTGCCCAAGGTGCATCATAAATATGATTTCGAGCATAGTTAATATCTGTTCCCCACTCAACCATGGGATTTTTTGTATCAGAGAATCCAAGAAATGATAGACCTGCCAAGCTTAATATAATTCCTCCAATATCAAATGTGAATGCAACGATTATTGGCGCTAAACAATTTGGAAGAATATGCTTAAACATAATTTTTAACTTATTTGCTCCTGCAACTTTAGCAGCTTCGACATAGGTTTTATTCTTTTCTTGCAATGCAGTTCCTCGAATTAATCTAGTATATCCAGGAATTCCTAAAATACCATAAGTCAGAAGGATCGTTTGCATACTCGGGTTTAATATTGATATTAAAATGATAACAATAATTAATCCTGGAAAAGCCATTATAATATCAACCATTCGCATGATTAAATTATCGATTATACCTCCTTGATAAGATGAAAATATGCCAAGTAGAGTTCCTAATGTAACACTAATGATAATTGAGAATAAACCCATAGTAAGCGATGATCTTGCACCCCAAATCAATCTGGCTAATACATCATGACCAAATTTTGCTGCTCCTAAAGGATGTAAATAATTTGGCGCAGACCATTGTGTTATTTCTTCAACAACCCCTTGAATCTCTTTTTCATAGTCAAATACTGTGATCAAAGGTGCAAAAATCGCCCAAGTAATCACAATAAATATAATAAATAACCCAAAGATAGTTAAAGGATTATTTAATTTAGTAATAAATTTTCGTTTGCTTTTAAAACGTGTCAACATTTCATTTCGTTTTTCTAATTCTCTACTTTTCATACCAGGGACGAGCAAAAATCCTAAATATTTTTGAGTTATTTCGGATATTTGTTTTCTAAAAGGTTCTGGTTTATATAATTTTGCTTCAATATTGGTTACTTTTAAATCTTTCATTCTAAATCCTCCTTAATACCGGATTCGTGGATCCACGACTCCATATAATATATCTGTTATTAAGTTTGCGAGCACGAAAATGATGGTCATTAGGAATACGCTTGCGTTGATTAAGAAATAATCTTGTTTGTTGATTGCATCAATTGTCATCATTCCCATACCATTTAAAGCGAAGGTTGTTTCTGTTAATACTGCTCCACCAAGTAATCCTGCGAAACTTAAGGTAACGATTGTAATTGTGGTAATTTGTGCGTTTCTCCAAGCATGTTTGTAGATTACTTGCCGTTCTGAACATCCTTTTGCTCGTGCAGTTCTTATATAGTCTAATTCTAACACTTCAAGCATACTTGAGCGGGTTTGCCGAGTAATACCTGCAACTGAAATGAAACTTAATGCAAAAACCGGCATTATCAAGTGTAAAACTGTATCTTTAAATACATCAATATCACCTTTGATTAACGAATCTAACAGTCGTAATCCAGTAATATCTGGTTTATATGTTATATATTGAATACCTTGATAACCAGTTGCATCTAACCAACCTAATTTCACTGCAAATATATATTGTAGAATCATTCCTAACCAGAATACAGGAATTGCAACACCTACTAATGCAAAAAATCGAATAATTGTGTCTGACCATTCATTTCGATGAACTGCAGAGAAAATTCCTGCAAAAATACCGACAACTGCTGCAATACTTACTGAGAGAATTGTTATTTCAAATGTTTTTGGGAATTTTACTGAGATTATATCCCAAACAGGAGTATCTTTTGGAAGAACTGCAATAGTATTTCCCCAATCACCTGAAAACAAATTTTTCATATATATTAAGAATTGGGTTATTATTGGATCATAATATCCCCATTTTTGTTTTTGTTGTTCAACATATATTTGTCGAGCATCAGTCATATGTTCTCCAACCATTAATGTCCATGGATCAGAAGGCATTAATCGCGATAACCAAAAAGTTAGAAACATCACTCCAAGTAATATTGGGATTAGTGCAATTATCCTTCTTATAGTATATTTTATTAAGCTCATTTGAATTTCACCTTTCATAAGAAAAAAATAACATCGCTTTTGAGACGTTTTGGATTTTGAAAAGCTTCTACGATGGAGAAAGCCCACTGAAGTTGTTTTTTTTACTTTTCACATAATTAGCTTATGATTCAATGCCAATTACAAATAATTAGTGCACTAATTGTATAACTATTAGGAAATTTGATTATTTAAATCTTTCAAAAAAATGAAAATTTGAAATTCATTTTTTTTTTTAATTTCGATCATTTAAAATATCACTGGCTTATAATATACTAAATGAAAATAGTGCAATATCTTGATTTTCTATAAAATGAATAAGATGATTGCATCTTAAAAGAGATTTAAATCTAATTTCTTTATTTTTCTTTCTTTTTAATTTAAATAATCATTAATTTGTTTTTTCTTCTATCATAGAATAAAATTTTAATTAATTGAAAACAAGATCAATTAATTTAATTTACTTGGAATTAAATGTTAAAATGATGAATATTTTAAAAGTTGAATAAAATTCACAAAAATAATAATGGAATCTTAGCCTGACTTCTTTTAAATTCTTTCAGAAATAAAATAATTCTTTTTAATTCAATTTATTAAATTATTTATATCAGATTTGTAATTTTTCTTTTTAGTGAAAATAATTTCTCATGTTATATAATATAATGAAATATAATAAAGTAGAATGAATTATCAAAAATAATTTGAGTTTTTTTGAAATAACACAATTCTATTAGTATTTGTTCCACGTCTATTATTATCAATACCCCAAATATTCGATGTTTTTGTAAAGGATTGTTGATTAACGAGAATAGCTTTTGGTAAAAATCCTGTCTTTTTGCCTATGGGAACAACAAATTCGTCTAGATTGATTTTTCCATTATTCAATTCTCCCACTTCAAAAGCGATCCAACCTTTTGGTTTTAAGATACGATAAAATTCATAAAATATTTTGGTCATTTCATTGACCCATATATCAATTGAACTCGTTATCGTAATTTTTCTAGATATTAAATCGGTATCTATCGAATTAAACCAACATCGAAGCCAATTATCACTTGAATAGTCCACAACTTTTAAAAAAGGAGGAGAAGTAACAATAAGCTGAACACTGTCATTTTCAATTTCATTTGTGTTCTTAGCGTTTTTGGATAAAAATATTCCGTTTTTACCAATCTGGGCTAGATTTTCTTTCTGGATCTTGGAAATATTCCTCATTAATGATTTTGATTTTTTGATAATTCGGGGAAAAACTTCTTTATAATCAGGAGTTTGGTTTCGTTTTTTATTTATTTTTTTCTGTTGTAATGGAGAAACTGCTTGATTTGGTGGTAAAGTATAAATTGAAAAAAAACCCTTTGAATGTCCTGTAAGCCTGTTTGTTGCAACCATCCTTATCCATCTATCAATATTATCTTCTTCTTTATTTTCTTCTCGCTTTTGAAGATATTTTTTGAGAGAAACTATCTCACTTTCTGTTTTTTTATGATAAAACATTGAAAGATCAATTTCTGCTTTTTCTGAATAATTAACTGGAATTTCCTTTAAACGATTCTGAATTTCATCAAGTTCAGGTAAAAAAAAGCGCGGACGACATAAAATTTGGCTTAAAGGATTTACATCATTTTGAATAATATTTCTTTTTAAAAGTCCTGCTTCAATGAGGGTTGTTCCTCGACCACTAAATGGATCATATACGATATCGTTTGGGTTTGAAAGTAATTTAATGAAGAATCGCGGTAATTGTGGTTTAAAACATGCTCGATAAGATATTTCATGGATAGATGATGCTTGTCTTTGTTTTGAGGTCCAAAATTCATTAACATATTTTGGAATTTGGATATTATTATGAATAAATAATTCAATTTGTGTTTTTATTACTTTACTGGATTTTGATATAGTTTTTATTTCTGTTTTTTTTTTTTTTTGAATTTTCTTATTTACAGGAATTTGTTGAGATTGATAGGAATTATTTAATGATTTATTACATTCTGTATGATTCGGCTTATTTAGCATAAAATTCTCCAAAAAATTGAATAATTCTGAATCGTGTTTAATCATTTTTGCATTCCTCAAAAAAAGAAATCACTAACATTTTAAATATAATTATTATTTAAAAATCAATAATTTACTATATTGTTCCGTTAATAATGATAAAAAAAAATATTGGATTTTTTCTCCTAATTTATGAAATTTCTTCTAAGAATTTTCTCTAGATAAAACTTTAAAAACTCGAAAATGTTAATGTTGATAGGGAATTCTTGAGAACTTTGCAGAATACACAAACAAAAATGTCTAAAACCCATGATATGCTCTCATATTTTTCCCGTTGTTGGTTTGAAGGTAAAATATGCACCTTTTACCCCTCTCTCTAATTCCATTAAACGATTAAAAGTGATTGTTGTATGCCAAGTAAAGATAAAATTAATATAAATATTAAAGAATTGGAAGAAACCATTTTGAAAGCCGACAATTCGGTTGATTCCATAACTTGTAACGGAAAATTAGAAGTCGTTAATCCATCTTCAGCCCATAAAATATGGAACGTAGAGTTGGATATTCAAGATACTGAATTATTGAAGAATATTCAAAGCCATTATGAGCGAAATGTTATCGCTCCAGAAAATACCTGGCTTTTTGAATATGATATTCCACAGATGAAAAAACCTGTACTTGAAGTTGTAGAAAAATTTGATACTTCTAAAGATTTTGATGATTTAAATCAAAATTTTACTTTAAATGCCAAAAATT
This sequence comes from Candidatus Harpocratesius sp., assembly GCF_054039255.1. Lineage (NCBI taxonomy): Archaea > Promethearchaeati > Promethearchaeota > Promethearchaeia > Promethearchaeales > Promethearchaeaceae > Candidatus Harpocratesius > Candidatus Harpocratesius sp. Next base: position 46,822 of record NZ_JBPLBG010000071.1, on the reverse strand, counting down.
TTGGTTCGATTTATATCACATTAACCAATACTATTGATGTTCCAATTAGAAATATTGAACTTACAAAAACACTGGCAGATTATTTGAAAGAAGTGAAAATTTCCCGATTCAGCAGCGGTAATGCTGTATATGAGGGTGAAACAAAACAATTAAAATGGACTATCGATTCATTGGCTCCACATGAATCCACAGAAATTGAAATCGAAGGACGAGCAACTATTACAGATTCTAAGATAAAAAATGGAAATGAACTTCAAGTTACCTATTCAGCACCAAATGCCTTGAAATCAAAAGTTGCTGCTAAAGTAAAGGCAATCACAGAAACCATGGTTGGAATCTCTTCAGAAGAAGATGACACCAAACCAGGTTGGTGGAAATGTGAGTTAGAATTCGATAATGATTCAGATTTTGAATTGACCATTACTAAAGCAGAAGTAATTCATAATACTGAAATTCAAGATAAAATTATTGATTTGGATTTAAACGTTGTACTACCACCTAATGAATCATGGGTTCATGAATTTTCATTAGAATCGGTAAATGTGCCTAAATTCTCCCACAAAGTGGATTTTACAGTAAATTATATTGTAGAAACTATACTTAATGGTAAAATTGTAAAGATCCCATCTGAATTTGAAGTGTTAGAAACAAATGTGGAAAAAGATATTAATCCTCCACAAGTTAAAGCTAATGCAAAGACTGACATTAGAATTACCAATACAATCACTAACATTGGAACTGCAACTATCAATGAATTGAAAGTTATTGATACAATTCCAGTAGATTTTGATGTTCCAGATATAATGGAAATTAATGCACATTTAGTTAATGCTAATGGAGATACGATTGCAAAAATTGAACAAGAGAACTTGAAATATACAATTAGCCCAAATGATCATAATGTAGGAACTCCACACACCATAGAAATGAATTTCTTTAAATTAACAGAATTACCAAAGAAATATTTACCTGGTTCAAAAATTGTGATTACTTATCCGATTGTGGCACAAAATCCTCAACCAAATGAACAGTATAATCTTAAAATTTCAACTTTTGCTAAAACATTACCAGAAGGATATGCATTTGAATTCACAGATGAGAATCCAGAAGTTAAAATTCAATATGCAAAACGAAAACTTAAGACTTCCAAAGCAATTCAACCTGGAAGCTCCGTAGGAGAATTTCGTGTCAAGATTAAAATTAAAAATGCAGGAGAAGTTGAATTAAAGAATGTAGCTGTGGAAGAAACAATCCCTGCAGGTTTTAAAGTAGCTAATTTCAGCCCAAGTGATTTAAATCCAGAATATAATGTATCTGAAGGAAATCATCCCTCTAAAGTTATTTGGATGTTAGATATTATGCAACCAGGAGATCAAGTCATACTTTCTTATGATGCCGAAGGTTCTGGTAATTTTGAGCGTTTTGAACCTGTTGTGCGAGTTGCTAAGGCAGATTATATGAATCGAGGAGTAACTGAATTAAAACAAAAAGTCGAAAGTGAGCCAAAAGAATCTGAAGAAGCACCTGCAGAAGAAGAACCTGTAAAAGCGGTAATTCGGGAAAATAAACCAGAGCAAAGTGACAGTCGATTAATCTGTGCTCACTGTAATTCAAAAAATATTGGAACCAAAGAAGATCGCGAACATCCAATTTCATATATTAGCGGTTCACCCATATATGGTAAAAAATATTACTGCAAAGATTGCGGTTATGAATGGAAATAGAAAAGTTTCTATTATTTTTTCTCTATTTTTCTTTTAAGTTAATTATCTACTTTTTAAATTCAGTGTAGATTTGTTTCTTAATTTTGTATTTCAATAATTGTAATTGAGTCGCAAGAAAGAAAAGTAAAAAAGTATGGGAATTTGGAAATTCTCGGGAAATAAAAAAAAAAATTAATTTTCTTGCTCCCAATTCAATAGTCTACGCTCTCCTTCTAGAGTTTTAAGATGTGAAATCTCTTGTGAGACTTCTAATGTTCCTACATAGTTTTTATTTGCATCTCGCACTGCGAAATATCGAATGTAAATGAATTTTCCCCCCATTTGAATCCAGAATTCAGCGACATCTTTTGTGCCATTTTTAAATGATTCTAAAATCCTTTTTACAATATGTTGACTTTTAGGAGGATGGCAGTTCATAACATTTCTTCCAATAATGCCGGGACTGCGGGGAAAAATGCGCTCTGGGGTATCAGAATAGTATAATACATTATCATTTGCATCAATGAAGGTCAAATCAAGTGGTAAGTGTTGCAGCATGAGATCTAGTTGGTTTAAATTTAATGTTCCTGTATTAAGATCTAAATGAACACCCAAATTGGATGTTAAATTTGATGAAGAACTATGATTTTTCGCTTTATCTTCTGATTTTGTCTTAAATAATGTTGGTTTTATTGAAGTTTGGTGTAAAGTAGCTGTAGTTATTGGTTTCCATTGATTTCCTGGAGTAACCCAAGCAAAGCCTATTTGTTCTTCTCCATTTTTTACTTTTATCCATTGTGCTTCTGATAATTTTTCCAAAGCTGCAGGAAAGAGAATGTTTTCTTCTTTAAAAGCCATTTCTTCAATTGCTTGATAAAGTACTTCTTTTTCAATTGTGTCTGAGTTGCGAAACATTTCTCTTACTTCATCATGTTTTGCCCACATTACTTGGGAAGGACCAGAAAAACCAACTTCTTCAAGTAATGGAAAAAGTTGATTTTCTAAGCGCGTATAATGGATTTTGATCTTTTCTAAAGATTTGAAAAGAGAAGGATTGAAATTTTGACGTAGTTCTTTAATAATATCTTTTGCTTTAACATTTTCCATCCTATATGTATGAATAGGATGGCCTGGACTCAATTCTGGATGGTCTGGAATTTCAATCGATTCTTTAAAAATCTCTACATGCAAATCGCACAATTTTGTCACTTGTTCGGCAGTTAATTCTCCATTACTGATTAATTCTTGTTCCATAGCGGCAATTTCATCAGAAGATATACTTCCAAAGTCCTTTCTAAATAAATCTTTTAATTTATTAGGATCCTTTCCTGCATGAAGTTGTAAAATTATTTCCTTTAATCGTTTTTTTCGTGAGTTTTCGCTCATATGTAACAGGTATCTGCTTAAAATTAAAAAATATTCTTTATAAGAAAAATACAATTGAAAGTTCTTCATTATATCATAAAGGGATTTTTGACATGAATACTGATAAAAAATAACTTTCTTAATCATTAAATCTTAATTTTTGAATTAATGAGGATAAAAGTTAAATGAAGGTTGAGTATTATATTGCCTTGATCTTCTCTTCTCAGAATAAAACAGTTGATCTGGGCACTATGATCAGATTAACAGAATTATAAGAAATAGAGATGTTCATCATGAAAAAATTAGAAAAATTACATCAGGATTTAGAAATATTAAAACGGAAGATGTCACAGATCGAAATTGAACAAAAGAAACTTTCCACAGATAAGCGTGTAAGAAGTCGTGCAGTTCACGGAAAAAAAGAAGCAGAAGAAATTGATAAAAAACTAAAGCACATTATCTTAGAAAAACGGAGGATTCTTCAGAAAGAGAAAAAACTTAAAGCAAAAATAAAATCTCTTGAGAAAAAGGTGAAACCAGAGTCAAATCATGTAAAAAAAAAATAAAAGATTTAATAGACAAATGAACCATTTTTTCCACTTCTTTTTAATTATTCCAATATCTTAGATATTTCAAAATAGAAAATAGAAATCTTTAATTTTTAGAAATCAAATTGATAAGAATTATTTAAATGTGTAATCTTATCCAAATCTTTTTATATTTAATTAGTAAATATTAAAATGTCGGTTCTAATCACAGAAAAACTTGTGAAAAGATTCCAAAAAGCCCGAAATGGGAAAAACAAAGATAAACAAAATAGATTTGATGAAAATGCAAATTCAACGAGTAAAAATTCAAAATTTCCGAACAATGAAAAAATGTGTATGCTTTCTTTTTCCTTATATGGTATTTGTAGGAAAAAATAATGCAGGTAAATCGAATCTCATGAAGGCAATAAATGTTTTTTTCCACAACAATGCCACAATTGAAGATTTTCGTATCGAAAAGGGTAAAAGAGTAAAAGCTTTTTCAATTATTTTGACGTTTAAAGATTTGAATTCTGAAGAAAAAGAATTATTCAAGGATTTTATTTATAATCCTGGTTTTACTTCTGAAAGAACAATAATACGGTTTAATGCTAAACGAGATGGAGATAATATTCACTCAGAATATACATTTGCTTTTAAAACATTAAACCCTGCAACTGAAGATGAAAAAAACAAGTATCTATTTTTAGATAATGAAAATTTAAATACAAAAACTAAAATCATTAAGGATTCAACTGTTCCAGATGATTTTAAAGAAAAAATAAAAGAAATTTCAGATTCACTCCCTTCGAATGAAAGATTTTCAAAAAAACATATTATTCGCGCAAAAAGAGAATATATCTTTGAGAAAATCAAAAAAGAAAAAATTCCTTCAAAAATTCATTGGGAACCATTAGCAATAAAAAAATCAGATTTTGAACGCTATTTTGGACATTATTTTTTCATTCCTGCTGTACAGGATATCACACAGGAAACAACATTTTCAGCAAAAGGAAATACCAATATTTCCAAATTAATGCGCTATATTTTTGCTCAAATGCAAAATCAAGATCGACAGAAGCAATATGAAGCAGAAATTCGAAAAATTATCCAAGAAATTTACAGAATTAATAAAGAAGATTCTGAAATTAACAAATTACAGAAAGGATTAAATTCTTATTTAAAAGATTTTGATGGTTCGCAAGTAAGATTTGATACAGAATTACCCTCAATAAATAAAGTAGTACGGGATTCATTGAAAATATTCATTAATGATGGAGTTGAAACTGAAGTTGAACATAAAGGCCATGGATTACAACGTTATTTTATGGTAATTTTATTTAAAGCTTGGGCGAATAAACTTATTCAACAATCACGACTTGTTCAAAAGAATAACTCTAATTCAACTCAAACATTAGTAGATGAAAAATCAAAAAATCTTTCTTCTTCTTCCTTGTTTTTTGCAATTGAGGAACCAGAATTATTCCTTCATCCCCAATATCAAAGATTGATGAAATATTACTTAAAAAACATTGCAGAAGCACCAGATAATCAAGTAATATTAAATACTCATTCTCCGAATTTTATTGATTTTAAGGAATATAAGAAAGTAGCACGAGTTATTAAACCTATTCGAGATGGGGTATCATGCACAGAAATTATTCAGCCAATTGAGTCTCATGATGGAAAACTTAGATTTAAGGATTTAACTCATGCACATGGTTCAGTCCCTAAAGTAAAAGAAAAATTCCATGAAATTAATGCGTTAAATCTCGATTATTTTATGGATCCACATAGAAACGAGTTATTTTTTGCAGATCGAGTTGTATTGGTGGAAGGTGAAACAGAAAAACTTATGTTTCAACGATGGGCAGAGTATTTTCTCCCAACTGAGGCAGATCTTCTTGCTACAACCACATATATTGATATGGGAGGTAAATTTAATGCACAACTGTATGAAACGCTACTAAACGGTTTTGAAATTCCTTATGTAATAATTATTGATAATGATAAAGGATCTGAAGATCCTACAATGAAATCCCAAAATTACTTTATTAAGAAGACTGCTGAAAAAGGCACAGGCACATATATTGAATTGGATGTAGATTTTGAAGCAGAATTCAACATTACTGGACATGAATATGATCGTCACGGTAAAAAGAAGTTTAAGCCATACGTTGCATTTAAAACCTTTTTTGATGATGAAGGACAACCAAAAAAAAGAGCATTGGAACAAATCCGAAAACACCCAAAGTGGAAAAGTATTGTAAAAGCAATTTATAATAAAGAGATTTAAATTTTTCTTATTTCATTTTTCTTTTTTCAATTTTTCTATGCCATTTTTTTATTTCGCAATTTAATGAACTAAACTAATTCGCACTAAGATTTTCTCTGTAAGTTTTTATATTTTTAATGGTTTTAAGGGATATAATTTTAAAACAAGGAACAGAAATTTTATGTTTACAAAACTACGTAAAACTTATCAAGATTACCCAAAAGCTTTTTGGGTCTTATTATTAGGCACTTTTATCGATCGACTTGGTGGGTTTTTACTCTTTCCTTACTTTGCTATCTATATTAAGAATCATTTTTCAGTAGGAATGACTGAAGTTGGAATAATTTTTACAATGTTTTCGATAGGTAGCTTATTAGGTGGAACTATTGGTGGAGTACTAACTGATAAGTACGGTCGAAAAACAATGTTGCTTGTTGGCTTGATTATTAGCGGTAGTTTCAGTATTTTAATGGTTTTTATCAATAATTTTATTGTGTTTAATATTTTAGCCATTTTAATGGGTATTTTGGGTAATACAGGCAGTCCTGCCCAACAAGCTATGGTAGCTGATTTACTTCCTCCTGAAAAACAAGCAGAAGGCTTTGGAGCTCTCCGGGTCGCAGTTAATTTATCTGCAACCATTGGTCCAGCCATCGGTGGCCTTTTAGCTGCTTATTCTTATGTTTATTTATTTATTGCTGATGCCCTTACCAGTGGTATTACAGCGATTATTGTTTTTAGAATAATACCAGAAACTAAACCTGAAAATCAAGGAAAAATAAAACATGAATCATTCATGGAGACATTCCGTGGTTATAAAGTAGTGATCAGAGATTTGGTTTATATGGTATTTCTATTTATCTCTTCAATTATTGCATTAGTTTATATGCAAATGAATTCCACTCTTTCAGTGTTTTTACTCGATGAACACGGTTTCGTGGAAAAGAATTTTGGATTGTTGTTAAGTATGAATGCATTAATGGTTGTGTTATTTCAATTTTGGATTACCAGGAAAATTTCTCGCTTTCCTCCAATGATTATGATGGCTGTTGGAGCTGGATTATATGCTATCGGATTTAGTATGTATAGTTATGTATCTACTGCATTTTGGTTCTTCTTTGCAATGGGTGTGATTACTATCGGAGAGATGGTAATTTCTCCATTTGGACAGACTGTTGCAGCGCATTTTGCTCCTGAAGACAAGCGGGGTCGATATATGGCGATTTATAGTTATTCTTGGATTATTCCTGCTCTGTTTGGTACATTAGGTGCTGGAATTATTATGGATCATTATAATCCTGATTGGGTTTGGTCTCTCGCGGGTATCTTGGCAATCATTGCCACCTTTGGGTTTTTATTTTTACATTCTAAATCAAAGCATCGTTTTTCGCAATCAAAAACAGAACTTGATATTGAAGAAATAAAATAGAGAATTATTACTCCACTTTTTTTAGCAAATTCATCTTTTTAATAGAAATAGAAAAAAGATTAATAGTATTTGAGATAGCGATTGATTTAAAAAAAAGAGAATTTCATAAAAAATCAAGAAGAATTTTTTATTGATTTAAATTTTTGCAATTCCATTTCTAATTTATCTGCTCTTTGCTTTTCTTTGTCTGCTCTTTGTTTTTCTTTGTCTGCTCTTTGCTTTTCTTTATCTGCTCTTTGCTTTTCTTTATCTGCTCTCTGTTTTTCTATTTCGAATTTAGATAAAAGCAATTCTTTTGTTCCTTTTTTAAGCATGACTAGACGGGAGCGTGGTTTCATTCCTAAATATGTTCGACTAAGCTTTTTTAAAGCAAGATCGAAAGGAATTTCCTTTGGTAGTATTATTTGGGCATTTTCATCTAATATTTTGTTTTCAATCATCATATATTTATTCAATTCAGTCAAAACATAAACACCTTGATCATTTAAGACATATACTCGTAGAAAGGGATGATTGAGAACTTTTGTCGCTATTGGATAGGGAAGAAAGAGAATGTATATTGGAATTTTAAGCTTTTTGCAAGCTTCTTGAATTTCTGAAAGATCTTTTCTCCATGTGCTTTTAGAGAGAATATTAATTACTAAATCAGGTATTCGATTTCCAAAATCGGAAGCATTATAAGATGGAAGATCTTCGGGAATTTTAAAATTCAGAAAGAATGAGATATCAAATTGAATATCTATTCGCTCTCCTTCAATCGAAAAATAATGATGTAAATCCCAAATCGCCCGGTGGTTTGGAAAATTTGAACTTAATATATCAAATAAATATGAAACTTCTGCAGAATGGGGTTCACTTTCTCTTCGACCAATTCTTGGTGGTTCTTTTTCTGCTTCTTCTCTCAATTCTTGTTCGTATTCTGCATCCATACGAGCATGTCTTGTAGAAAAAAAATCCGGTCTTTCGCTATGTTGTGTCATGAGGAAGTTCACACTTTTTTATTCAAAATAATAATGTAAGATGAATTTTATTAATATTAGTAATATAACTTTGGAACAGTCTGATTTTTTAATTTTTTTAAGATAATTAATGGAAATTTGGAAATTCTCGAATTAATGCCTAAATTATATTATATATTCTTGAGCTTTTGATAAAGAAACAATTTTTATATCGGAAGGAATATCCAAAGTGGAGATTAATTCTGAATGCTCTGAATGAATAACTAGAACTGCTTTTGGGTGTATTTTAGTGATCATTTGAGCTAAATCTTTTGCTGATAAATGACCTGAACAATGTACTTTATGAAAGGTTTTTGTGCTGATATTAAAAATTTTTAACCAATTCAATAGTTTTTCCATTTTAATTTGTGCTTCATCAGTAAAAGGTTCACTTTCTGACCTAATCCAATGTGAATTTGGAGGAGGACGGACATCTAAAAGATCATTCATATTATAAAATGACATTTGTAAACAGAAATTACCAGGATTTTGATGAATTTCATCGGCTCTAATTACATTTGGATTATCGATAATGGCTTTAATTGCTGGTGAATTCTTATAATCTTTCATTTCATAAGTTCCCCAATTCTTTCTGGGAAGAAACACCTTAATTTTTTGGAAATCATCTTGAGTTAGGCGCGATTGGTTAAGCTCAATCATTTTTTGAAGAAAAAGATATGATTTAGGTAATAAAATTAAATTACGATTATTATCTTGACACGCCAAATAAAATGATTCTAAACGGTTGCTATCGCGCATTGAACAAGTAAAAAAGATCATCTTAGGTGTTGGTTCTCTGTTTATATCTTGAAATATCTCTTTAAGTTCACTTTTAACATCGTTTTCAGATAAAAATTGATCAAAATCCACAAAATCTAAATCATCAGAATTTGAAAGATTATCTTGAATACGCCCCAGCCGCGTTCCTTCAGTTATAAGCAGATCTGCATTGAATTTGCCTGCTTCTTCTACAAATCTTCTTGTATTTTGCCCCATTGGACCATGAAACCTAAGATCACCTGTATAAATTATACGCTTTTTTGAAATTTTTTCTTCTAATAAATAAGCACAAGCGCCGGGAATGGAATGATCAACTGGATAAAGTTGAATATTAAATGCAGAACTCCCACCTAAATCTCCACAATAATTATCAGGAAGTTCATAAATTTTTCGATTAATTGTTTGATAGTTTTTGCTTCTATTATTCATTCTTGTCCCTTTTTCGCTTATTTGAAATCCTTTTCCAAATTTTAAGATTTCTCTAAACATGGAATTGCTTTTATAGAATTCTTCATAATAATCTAAAATCGCTTTACTAACTTGACCACAAACTATTTTAATTGAAGAATTCAGATAGCGAATAGAACCGATATGATCTCCGTGACAGTGTGAAATTAGCACATGGGTAATTTTTAGTGGTTCTGTGGGGATGTTTCCATATAATTCCTTAATTCGGGCTTGATTATGTCTCCATAAATCAAGACGGTAAATACCAGTTAAAATATCAGAAGGAAAGGGTAAAAATCCTATTAAAAAACCATCTATTAAGACTTGTGTTCGTCGAATTGGTAAAAATTCATCAAAAAATTCATATAAATATCGAAATTCAAAGCCAAAATCCAGTAGAATCCCTGAACCATCAGATGCTCGCAAAACTATTTTATTTCCACCAATTTCATCAAGTCCTCCGTAAACAAACACAGCAGTAGTAGTAGTGGATGAGAAATTGCTCTCATGTATTTCTTCAAGAGGGGTCACAATATGTTTCATTCCAAAGAAATTATTTAATCAAAAAAATAAGGATTCATGCTTTTAATAATCTTGGAGTATTTTTATTTTTAAAATTGTTATTATGATAATAATATTTTTTGATTAACATATATATAATGGGTTATTAATATCATGATCATTTTGTCAAATCTGTGAAAGAATAGATATTTGATCAAACAGGAATAATGTGAATAAGTTTTATGGGGAATAGAAAACAGCGCGCTAAACGGGGATATCCTGTAGCTTTTTTGATTGCATTTGTATCCATGCGAGTAATTTTTTATAAAATTTACAGCGAATGCATTAAATCTTTTAAAATTAAGAAACTGGCACGAAAATATACCAATATGGAAAAAAACCAAAAATATCATCTTTTTGAAGAGATTCTTACAGAAATTAGACCCGTTCTCCAAAGTGGATTGAAAAGCATTCTATTAATTTCTCGAATCAAGCAAACTGAAGCATCTGACTTTTTATATCACTTAAAAAAACACCATAAATGGATTTTTAATGCAAATAATCCTAATTCGGCACAAATAACAGTATTAACTGGAAATCTCACTGATATGGAGCAAGTTGCTTCATTCATTCAAACTTCATCTTTTAAAGAATCTCTCGGTCAAACTATTGAAAAAGAAGCAGATTCAATTATTGCTTTGCTAGAAAAACGATTGAATAATCATGAAAATAGTTTTTTCCTACATTCTTTGAAAGAGATTGAAAGTTTAATTTATGCAGGAGGCACTCGGAAAAAGAAATTTAAGTCATTACCACTTATTCCTGAATATATACTTTTAACAGATGAATATCTTGAAGAACATCCCAACAAAGCTCGTCTTCAACGATTATTACAAATTGTACGAAATCGAAAAATAAGATTAAAAATTATTTCCAGTGAATCTTACGCAGGAAATCGATTGACAGATTTAGGGGGAATCATTTGTTTTTTGGAAATTAAAACAAAATATGAAGAGCAAAAAGCTCAAGAGTTCTTTGATTGATTTTGTGTTCCTAATTTTTCTTTCAACTTTTTAACCAGTGCTTCTGCCATTTCTGCTCTTTTCTTTTCTTCATCAGCTCTTTGTTTTTCTTTATCTGCTCTTTTCTTTTCTTCATCAGCTCTTTGTTTTTCTTTATCGGCTCTTTTCTTTTCTTCATCAGCTCTTTGTTTTTCTTCATCTGCTCTTTTCTTTTCTACATCGGCTCTCTGTTTTTCAATTTCTTTTTCTGTTAAGAATTGATCTTCAGTATTTGGTTTCAGAAAAATTATTTTATAAATTGGCTTTTTGTTATCATATTTTTTAGTAATGCATTCTAATGCAACGTCAAATGGAAGATCTGGACTTAATTGGATTTTTGCGGTTGAATCTAGTAATTTTCCTTTATCAAACATTATTTTAGTTAAATCTTTATATTTATATCGAGAATTTTCATCCAAATAATAAACACGCAAAAAGGGTGGGGGATAAAATTTAGTGGAAACTTCATATGAAAAGTAAACAATATAATATTTAATATGTAGTCTTTCGCATAAGGCAACATTCTCAAGTAAATCGTTATGCCATGTACTTTTTGAAAGAATATTAATTGCAACATCAGGGACTCTCTTATTAAATTTCTCAGCATTATAGGATGAAAGTTGATAATCAATTTTTAGGTTGAGAAAAAAGGAAATATCAAATTGAATGTCAATTTTTTCATTTTCAACATAAAAATAATGATGTAAGTCCCAAATAACGCGGTGTTCTGGGAAATTTGTATTTAATACATCATAAATATATGAAATATTCGCTGAATGTGGCTCACTTTCTCTACGACCTAATCTTGGTTTAAGCATTTGATTGTCATCATCTACATAATTTGATAAATAATTTGGAAGTTCATCCATTGCATGTCTTGTACTTTTGAATTTTTGTTTATCCTTTATCGATTCTTCTTGCATATTCACATTCCCTACTATATTTAACTATTGTATTTATTTAATAATAACTATAAAATAAACAAGAAAAACTAATCTACACTATTCTACTCTGCAATATAGAAATATACGATTTTTATATAATTGATATTTATATTCATATTTTTTGTTGAAATACAAAATTTAGATATTGAAAATTAAAAATAATGATCAAGCACAAAAAAAAAAGATAAAAAAGAGTTAATTTCACTCAATTTTGATCAATCTCAATTAATTTCAATCAATCTCAACCAAATCTACTAACATTATTTTTAATTGAAACCTCAAGAATCTAAAAAAGATTATTTTTCTTTCTTTTCCGGAAGCCATGTATGATCTGGTGCATCTACACCATCATATTTCAATTTAAAGCCTGTATCGAGTGTTTTTGCTCTCCTCTTTAAGTTACTCATTACAACTAAGCGTTGAACTTGATTTGTTCCCTCATAAATTTGTAGCAATTTAGCACCACGAAAAACAACACCCATTCCATACTCTTCTGCATATCCGTACCCACCCATTATTTGAATTGCATCAATTGCATTTTGCATGGCATTATCAGAAGCCACAAATTTGGCAATAGCAGACTCTGTGGAGTTATTCATGTTATTATCTGCTAACCATGCAGCATAACGGGTCAAATGATGCGCAGATAAGGCACGTGCTTGCATATCAGCGAGCATAAATCCAATTCCTTGGAATTTTGCAATTTTAGTTCCAAATTGTTTACGTGTAATTGCAAATTTTGAGGCTTCATCAACACACCGTTGAGCCACTCCAGAAGCAATTGCTGCAATTCCTGCTCGTGTTTTATCCAATGTTTTCATGGCAATATGGAATCCTTTTCCAACTTCTCCAACTAAACAATCTTCTGGAACATGCACATTTTCAAAAACAACTTCTGCTTGTGCTGAAGCTTTTTGGCCTATCTTATTTTCAATATGTCCAATTTCTACTCCTGCAGATTTTGGCACCATAAAAACTGCCATTCCTTTGTAACCTTTGCTTGGATCAGTTTGAGCAAAAACGGTAAATATATCTGCTTTTGGAGAATTGGTAATCCAACACTTACGGCCATTAATCACCCATTCATCACCTTCTTTAACTGCCATAGTCTTTGTGGCAGCTGCGTCAGAGCCTGCTTCTCGTTCAGTTAGACAAAACGCGCCCAATTTGACTTTTTCTCCAGTAATCAAAGGTTTTATGTATTTTTGAAGTTGTTCTATTGTAGCTCCAATAACTAAAGGTGCAAATGCTAAATTATTGCACATAATTGCAGTTGCACATCCTGCATCTCCATAACCTGTTGATTCTGATACAAGGGTCTCATCTAGTAATGAGTATCCAGGTCCACCTGCTTCTTTTGGTATATGAAGATTCATTAATCCAGCTTCGTATGCTTTTTGGAGTAAATCCATCGGAATTTCATCCGCTCTATCTAATTCGACAGCATATGGGGTAATATGCTTCTTGGTGAAGGTTTGAGCCTTCTCTAATAGTTCCTGTTGATAAGGAAGTAAATTATAATCAACCATTTTGCTTCACATTAATCCTTTAATCAATTTTGCTCAAAAAGTATAGTATAGCAATTGCTTAATGTTGTGATTTTGCCTATTAAAAACTTTTTTTTACATTCCTCTAAATTTTAAGAAAAATAGAATTTCTTTGTTTTTAATTTCAAATGATCTACGGAAAATTTAATCTAATAATTTAAAAAAATAGTAACCCTTTTATTCTCATTTTTTAAAGATGTGAATATGTATCTTTTATAAATTTCTGTAATACACAATAATCTCCTTTAATACAGTAAATTTTCTCTATTATCATAACATATTAATATTTTCGGAGGATAATCATGCCGTTCACAATTCCAGATGATATGGATCTTATGACTAATATTAAAGCAGGAGCTCAATATAGAATTCGAAATTTAGAAGAGCAAAAGAAAAATTTAATTTTCAAGAATCAAAAAGCAAAAGATCACGATAAACAATTCTTTTTGTATCTAATTAAAGAATTAGATGATGAAATCAAGAAATTGAGAGTGTTTGAAAAGGAATTGTTAATTTATATTGAAAAAACATTTGAGGTTACTCCAGAATTCAATATAGATGATGTATAGAAAAGATTAAGTAGAGATTAAGTAGAGGTTAGGCAGAGATTAATAAAAGATATCTTATATTTTTTATTTTTAATTCATTTTTTTGACTTTATAAAATTTAGTCAAAAAAGCAAGAATAATTGTTCTCTCTCCAATCTCTTTACAATTTTTTTAAAAATTAGGTAAAAATAACGCGATACAACCAAAGATTGTAAATAATTCAAATCAAAAGAAAAAAAGTTAGTAATAGATTTTAAAAATTATTTTTTCTTGACAATTATCGTTGTTCCTGCTCCTAATAAAGCTAAAAAGCCTACACCTGCATATACGGCAGGAGGAATATCTCCAAAGAACGGATTTTCAGTATTTGTAGTATTATCGGAAATTGTTGAATTATCTGAAGATGATTTATTAATGAAAGGGAAATAGGTTAAGTTTAAAGGAATTCCCCCAGTGGTATTTCCAAAATACTCTCCCAGAGACCCAGGACCACTGATGAGAACTTTTCGTTCCCATGAAGAAATGTTTCCATTTGAATCGTAATGGATATCCATGTAGTCTTGAAGAATTCCATTTTCATTGTATAGGATATTGAGGACTCGACTGACATTTTGTGTGGATGAATCTCGAAAAAGAATTTCAATTTTGTTATTATCATAATAAAAATCTTCACTGAGATCAAAGCTGCCTTCCCATATTTGATATGCCTTAATCATACCATAATATGCTTCAGACCAGTCACGAAACATGTAAGAGGGTCTGACTTCAGGTGAATGAAGGCATGGTAGTAATCCATTGCCATAAATTCCAAGAATATCAGCTGGTATACTGACATTATTTCCGATATCAAAAAGCGGCAATGCGGGCATCCATTCTATTGATCCAGCTTGTAATGTGTATTTGGTGCCAAATATTAAATAATATCCTGAAGGCATTAGAAAAATGTCATATATTTGCGTCAATTCTAATTCTCCCTCTGGGAAAGTCGAATTATAATAATACCAGATTAAATTGTCGCCTATTGATATTCCCCATTCTGTGTTGTTGAGATAATTATAAGAATTATTCAGATCATTAACTGCATAGAGGCATACTTCAAATGTAGAAGAAATGATTTGTTTTCCTTGTGTTGATAAAGAATAGCTAATTATATACCAATAGTTCACTAAGCCATCCGCGGATTTAGTGAAAAGGTCACAGTATTCAGATTGAGATGTGAAATAGCGGGTAAATATAGTATTTGATTCAGTTTCTAAGAATTCATAACTTTGCACATTTGGATTAAAAGAAGAATTAGCGAGCAAGTTTTCGTATAATGAGAAATTACGAGATCGAGGAACAAATATGGGGTATGAAGATATATATATTTCAGCATCAACTGCCAATTCTCCTAAATATTCTAAATTGAACTGATTTAAGTAAATTGGTTCTTCATTTCTTAGTGGATCATACGAAACAATTCCAAGCACACTATTATTTGCGATTTGAGTTAAATTTTCTAAATTTCTCCCTACTAATACGTTTCCAAAATAAAACATCTTGTTATTAAAGATTATGATATTAGTGATTTCAAATGCCCTAAATTGGATAACCGTTGTATTCAAATTTCCTGATTGATAACGTTCTAAATAATATAGTTTATCTCCAGGGTATATTCCAATTTCTGAAAAGAAAGGATCATCAAAAAACTCAGAAGAATTAATTAATATCCAATAATCATAAGCATTTTCGGTGCCAACCATAAAATTTTGAATAACAATTCCTGCTAAATCAATATAGTGATAATAATTATAATAATAATAGCTTTCAAATCCCAGACTATAAGTAATATTTATTGCATAATCTGAAAGATTGAACGTAACATAATTAGCTGGATCGCTAATTTCATCTAATTGATTTTCTAAAGAAGTGAGATTCATATAATTTGGGAGAAACATGGTTTGATCTAAGGAAATGGATGAATTTTCAATCCAGAAACCCATTTGATACCAATGAGTGGTTACGAGAGTAAAATTTTGAAAGAATTGTTCTTCTGCCAGAACAAAATGATTTGTTTTATTATCCGCATAATATTTTCCCCAATACTGGATTCGATATGAAACAAAATCTCCTGCATTTGTCAAATTTGAAGAGAATGTGAATGATTGATTCCGTTCAACGTTAAATATCGAAGAAGAATCCAGAAATGGAATATTCAGAGTCGAATCAATTAAAACCATTGAATCCATGGTCATGGTGTCATTAAAATAGTATTCCAGCATTACACCTGTCTCGAGATCGAATTCCATGTATATATTATAAATTAACCCTGCATCAGTACCTGTAATATTAATTGATTCTGATGTGAAGCTGAGATTAAGGTTTGCATCTTGGCTAAAATAGCCCCCGTTTAAAATATAGTCTGTAATTTCAGTAATGTTGTCAGTTAACAGTTGGTTGGGTATAATAAAGTAGAGAGGTTCTATCAAATCCCACGCAAACCAATATGCGTCAGTTAAATTTATATTCTTTACTTGTTCTGTTGTCATAGTAGGCATGTAAACATAAGTGCTATTTATTCGGATAGTATAATTTATTAAGGATTGAATCGAATCGCATTCCATATTCTGGATTGTCAAGTTTTCAAAGCTTGGACCAAATGTCCCTGTGCGATAATATAAAAATGATTGGTTTGTTTGAATCGCATAATTATCAAAATTAATTGTAGGTGCTGAATTAATTCCAAAATTATTGAGAGAGAAATCATCCTTAATGATTGATGTGCTTGGTGCTGTGTTAAATAGCAATTTACCATTTAGCACAATGGTGAATAAGATTAAGCACCAAAAAATGACTGTATGTGATCTAATAACTGTATGGGTTTGCTGATTTCTTTGTGTCCTTTTTTTCCATATCTTTACTTTTTCCATCTTAATTACCTCCGATGAATTTTAGTGGGATTCCAATTGATCCTCGCCAAAGGATTACAACAATACTTAGTAATCCAATTTGATTTCCTACTAATTCTACTAATGTTGACTTTTCAGTATATAATGGTGTAATGTAATAATCTACCACTTTAAATGTATAATCACCTTCATCCAATCGTATTGTAGCTTCATATAATAACATTTTGGCAGCAAAAGCATATTGATCAAAACTATTGCCTGTCAATCCACCAATGGCTGCAGTAATTGCCATTCCTTTGGCTGAAATCTTCTCAGTTGCAGTAAAATCAGTTCGTTCATGTGAGTATTCAACACTCATACTTCCCACTTTAACACTTGTTGCACTTTCAAAGCCAAATTCCCATTGGTCACTTTGAGCCGTACTCTCACTAATTACAATTCCAATTTCAGTGAATCCTTCAGAATTCTGCGTTTGAACAGGAAGAGATTTTACAGAACTTGCAAAAGTATTTACCCCATGGCTGTTTATCCATTCATCTTTAGTATAATAAGTAAAAGGATTTCTAGCGTCATAAGGGATATATGATTTTAGAAACGCATATTCTGGATAAGCTGAAATGAAAGCGTTTAATTCCGCGCATGTAATTACCTTCTCGATTGGGACATTAATATAAACCATTGTACCAGCATTTTTTCCTGAAATAACCTTATATTGATATTGAAGAATATATGTATATGAGTAAAATACGCCATGTTCATTTGAAGAAAGTGCCATCGCTTGGCTAAAAGTCATAGATACAGTATTGGTTGTACTATGCGATGATGTCCAGCTGGCAGAAACAGAACTTTCAAGACCCACTTCGAAAAATAACAAATCCATCTCCGTACTCATTGTAATTGTAGCCGAGTCTGTAATAGAAAACCCTGATGTAGTAGAACTTTCATCTGTTTTTTCCCAACCAACCGTGGTTCCACAATGTACTAAACTATGACTCATTCCATCAATATTTGGTGCAGCTGCTGCAACAACTAATACTTCTGGAGGCTCAATGACAGATTTCCAGCCTTGATATTGCATTATCCTTCCATCCCCATCAAAATCACCTGCTGCCAAAAATGGCGGATTAAAAATATTATTCGACATTTTTTCGTTTGAACAAAGATAATATTTATCCGTCCTGGAATTCCATCCAATTTCAATCAGATGATTTCGCCAATCACTTTTATACATGCTTGAAATCAACAATTCATCGCATTTATCTCCATCCCTATTTAAACTAACAGCAGTGGCGGGATAAGGATAATTTGATAATGATTTTGAAAATTGTTGTTTAAAATTTTCATTTGCATCTCCCGCAACTTTAATATAAAGTTTACTTCCCTTATTGTACACTAATCCAAATTCATCAGCAGGATCATAATCAAAGTTTCCTGTACAAACAAATGGATTTTCTGCATCATCATTATTATCCCATGATTTCATACTGGCAAATTTATGAAGAGCATCATCTAAGACCCAGCCATTACTATCTTCACCATCATAATTTGTACCAAAAACAACTATTTCATCTAAGCCATCATTATCGAAATCACCGCCTGCTGCAGAAGGATTATTAAAACTTCCTGAACATGAATATTCTTTTTGTAATATAGGATTAAATGAAGAACTACTGGGGTTATAATTATAAGAATTGAGATATAAGGTGTGATCGGAACTTTTAAGGGCTGAAAGCATTACAACTTCATCAATTGAATCTCCATCAATATCTGCTACAACAACTGACGGATGTTGAGTGGTTCTAAGCCAAGTTGTATATACGTTATGAGGAACTCCACTGGATTGTCCTAAAAAGATCATACAAGTGGCTTTTCCATTAAAATCACCAACAATAGCTATGTCTTCATAGCCATCCTCATTAATATATCCAGAGTCTATTTTGATCCTCCGATAAGGACTGTAACTTGAATAAATTACAAGTGAAATTCTCTCATAACCATGTTTGGCGTCATCATAGACCAACAACCGCATTTGCTCACTATTATCTTGGGTTGCTAAGATAATTTCATCAATTCCATCACCATCAATATCAGCTGCTGTACATGTAGACTCATCATATGCTGAATTCCAACCTGAACTGTAGATTTCATCAAAATTTTTTGGATCATCTATAATAAATCTAATTCGACTATTCCATTTACCCCTACCGGTGATTAAAAGTTCTTCTTCAGGAACCATATTTATAATGTTCGCTTTAAATGGTTTTTTATTAGAAACAATGGTTTCGCTAAAATCCATTGGTTTAGGCTTTTCCAAAACATTTTGCTCTTTTTCTGAAAGTTGATTTGATAGATTAGTTGTTTTAGTTAGTTTACTTTCATTGATTGGCGAATTAATTAGAATTATTGCTCCCAACATTGGGATTAAAATAATTCCTAATATCAACACTAAAAGTTGATTATGAATTGAATTTCTGGATTTTTTCATAAGGTTATTTTTTTTCTATGTGATTTTATATTTTAGTTCTGGAAAAGTTTATTAATTTTTATTGGAAAAATTCCCGATTATTTAAAATCAAATCATAATATCTTCCAGAAAGAATAACTAATGAATATTGTTTATTTAAACAATCTTTTGAAATATTGTCGTTATAATTCAAAATTAGCAAACAGTAATTATTGATAAAAATTATTTTCTTGAACAGTAATATTTAGTTAAAAAGAGTGAAAAGAATATTAAATTGAACAATCTCTTAGATAAATGTATAATTTTTGAAAAATTTAATATATTCTTGTCTATCATCAAATTTTCGTAATTTTTAATATAAGCAGTGTTACTTCTCTATTTAGAAATTTCTGCGAGTGCTTCCCATTCCAAATTATTTACTATTGTTTTAAAATATTTACCCATTTCCCGATATGTATAAATTTGAATGCCATATTTCTCCAATAACTTATAGAATTCGTGATTCATCAAAACTTCATAATCTTGAAACCGTCCAACTGCAGTATCGGAAGTAATCCCGTTCATTTCATCGTTATAAATTGCAGGATGAAAGAAAATATGTGTCAAACCAGGTTGAATTGATTTTAATAGACTTCTATAAGCGCGTAACTTATTTTTAACTGACTGTAGGGAAGCAAACTTAAAACTCTCTATGATTGGATATCCTTGTTCTTGTAATATAGAAAGTTGAGAATGATATTGCGCGATATCACCATCTAATCCCATATATTCAAACATCTGTTTACTCATATAAGGAATTATGGCTGGAATTTTATAGTCTTTGGCTAATTTAATTAATACAGGAAGAAACTTCGGATGACAAGCGGAGAACATGTGAGTATCCATATGTGTCAATTTTATACCCAATTTTTGAATTGCATCTATTTGAGCGCGCATTTCAAATTCTCCATTTTCAAGTTTAACATTTGCAATTGCTTCTTTTAGATTTTGCCATAAAAAACCACTAGCATCAACTAATCCTGATTCTGGATTATTAGTTGTTATAGGTCGCCAACGAAAATTCTTATATTCACTTGTAAATGTCAGATGAGCGCCAATATCAAGAGGAATCTTCTGGTTTATTTTTTTAATTAACTGAACAATTTCTGGCATCCATGGCGAATTCGCAATAATTGAACCGGATTGAATCCGATTTTGATTAAATATATCGATTACTGCCTGGTTTGCACTGTGGGAAATCCCTAAATCATCTAAATGCAAAATTACAACTTTATCTGTTTGCGAAAAGCCCAGTTTATCTATAATAGACTGCATAATTTACTCCTTTTTTAGGTTTGTATAAGAAACTCGGGCTAATAAGCATATTGTCATTTTTTTTCTTTTGAAATCGAAGAAATATTCTCAATTTGATATTTTTATTTAAAAAAGGAATATTTTGAAGTTCTCTAAGAAAAAAGCATATTTTTCTATATAAAACCACCCGATATAATTGATTTTTAACTAATTCTTAAATTATTTATTTTTATAATACTTTTTTTTTCATTATAATTATTTAATTGTATAATTATTATCAAAGTATTTTTGTTGGTTGATTTTGAGGTGTTGGGGTTTTTATCACTAAAAATTTGAAATCTTTAGTGTTAGATTCTTCATTAAATAAACGATGAACTATTCCTGCAGGACTAAAAACAATTTCATCTTTGGATAATGTTTCGATTTCATCCCCAATTTCCACTTTTCCAACTCCATCCAAACCATAAAAACACGCATCTACAGGAGTTATGTGTTTTTTAAGAGTTTCACCTGGTTTTAATGTAATGTGAATATAACTTGCATGGGGAAATTCGAGGAGTTTACGTACTGCAACTTTATGTGGTGTGGAAGAAATATCTTGTTCTGCTACAACTATTTTTTTCATAATAAATTCTATTTATTAAGAAGAAGTTGAGACTGATGAATATTGTGCTTATTCTCAATAATATATCCTTAGATTTTTTTGATTATTATTTTCCATTTTAATGCTTAAGCTTATTTTTAATTGTAGCATTCCTTTGATACTTGATTGGATATGGATTCGTTGTTACTTTTGCCAGATATACCTATAAAAGACTGTGGCGAAATGACCAGATATTTTTTAGCTCACGACATTATGACATTTCAAGCAGCTTGTTTGTATGTTCATGACTTACCCTATGGATATAATACAGATAAGGATAATAAATGGAGTTTATTTCAAGAAAATAAAGGTTCATGCACTACAAAACACGGAATAATTGCAACACTTGCTCAAGAACTTAATCTTCCTGTTAAAAAAAATGTAGGCATATACCGATTTACAGAAGAAATCTGCACAGGAACTCAAAGAATCTTGGATAAATATCGTATACCGTACATTCCAATGATTCATTGTTTTTTGATATATAAAGATTATCGTTTTGATTTGACTGAAGGCAATCGTAATGGGAAAAATAAATCCATTGAAAATTTCATTCATATTGAAGAAGTCGAACCATTTATTACCCGTAAAAACGAATATCTGTTATTTAAAAGAGTATTAAAGGAAAAAATTCTTGGATCCCATGAAATGATAAACATCAAAGAAATTACATTATTAAAAGCGCGAGAAGAAGCCATTCATCTACTTCATTCAAAAATTGAATAGTCTATTTGCATTTTTTAATTTTTAGCAATGATTTTTTTAATATTGCTCCTTGATGAATTGCGATGAACGAATCAGAATTAATTCAAAAGTTATGGTTACCCACACTTTTACTAAATGGGCTTGCTATAATAAGCTTGATAATAGGGGTCATAACTCCAGTATTTTCAGCGATTTCTATGTTTTGTGCATGGATTGTTTGGATTGTTCAAATTGGAAGTTATATTTTCATAAGTATTATTAGTTATCGATCAAAACTTATTCAACAATCACGATTTAATCATGGATTATTAGTTGGATGGCTATTTGTTTCATTGATGCTTCAATTTGGTGTATATTTGCAGAAATACAAATTATCTGCAAAATATGAGAATAATTGGGGCGAAATTGCACCAAGTCTTATCAAATGGAGAATTTTCCAAATTATTGTTCTTATTCTACCCATCATTATTACTTTTTACTGGAAAAAGAACGAATCTTTGGAAATAAAAGAATCTCATTCAACATTATTTAATTATATTCGATTAGCTGCTTTTTTTATCGCTCAATTCACTGGAATTTTGCTTTTTCTCGCGGGGATACTCTTTACTGTCTTGTTGTGGATTTATATCAACGGAGATTTTTGGGGTTATTTAGGAATTATGGTTTTAAATTTTCCAACTGTAATACCAATTATTATTTTGCTTGGTATTCTTCTAACTTTCTCACTAATTCAAGAAAAAACTATTTTTAATCAAAAAAAGAGAAATTATTTAATCTCAAAGCGTAAAAAAATTTATATTCCCATTTCCATCCTAATCATTCTTCTTATGTTTACACCAATTCTTTTTATCCCATTTAATCTTAAATTAGCTAAGGAAACATTTCCAAATCGATGGAATACTGAAGATCCTTCCTTTTTGGAGAAGCCTTATTCTTTCTCTTCTCAAATTTTTGGTCGAACTGTTCCAGAATGTAAAGTTCAAGAAGATATTCTCTTTTTCAATGGCTCTCAGAGTTCTTTTCCCCAAGATCACAATCTTTTACTTCATTTTGATGTTTATTCTCCCCTAAAATCATTAAAAAATCTCCCAGGACACAATGCAACCATTATCCGGATCCATGGAGGCTATTGGGTACAAGGTGATACAAAAATGATGGTGCAACAATGTCGTTACTTTGCAGCTCAAGGATATATTGTATTCGATATTCAATATGGATTGCATAATTCGACATCAAATACTCCTACGAATATAAAAGGTAATTTCACACATGATGATATGGTTCGTCAAGTTGGAAATTTTACTCATTATCTTGAAACACATGCTGATGAATATGGCGCAGATCTTAATCGAACTGTTGTTTTTGGTGCATCTGCTGGTACAACTTTAGCAATGGCAATAGTATATGGTCAAAAAGATTCACGATTTTCTGAATGGATTTCACAGAAAATCAATTTTGTGGGATTATATTTGTTTTATCCTGCCAGTGGATATCAAAAAAACCGCGATGTAATAGGAACTCCCGACTTATTGACGCCAGAAGTGTTAATTAAAGCAAATTCCCCCCCTTGCCTAATTTTTACAGGTACTCGAGATCAATTGATAAATCCAGATGTTTCTCAAGAGATTAAATTAAAATATGAAAATGCGGGAAATGATGATTGTGCGATAATCTGGTTAAAATATTATCCGCACGCGTTTGCTTGGAATGAATACAATTCAGGATCTCAAATAGCTTTATATTATACAGAAAGATTTATTAAAGCAATTACGTGATTTATAAAAATCTTTTTTTCTTTTCACATCATACAATAACAAAAATCAAAATTTTCAAATAATCTGCGCTTTTTTATTTTTTAGCTAATATTTAATCACATATTTATAAGGATAATGAAAATTTCATGAGCAACTCAATTTATAGTGATAAACATTTTCGAGATTCCATTTCAATGTGGGGAGATTCCATTATAAATCTTATAAAGATTCAATTTATTGTATTAATCATAACAACTACAGAACAACTCTCAATTATTTTTAAAATTCAAGATTTAATTGATATAACTTATTTAATGTTATTTCTTTTTTCAATTTGGTTATTTGTTCGATATATACGATATTTAGTTGCATTGAAGCAAATTATTAGATTATCAAATGATCCTAATTTAAAGAATTTCTTTCTGATTGAAATTATCACATTAATTGGTGCCACATTAGTCAATTTTGTAGAATTCTTCTTAAATACTTATAGTTCTTGGATAATTCATTACACCATTTCTTTACCGATTTTTATTCTCTCCTTAATATCGGTGTTTTTTTTATCTAAATGGCAAAAGAAGTTATTTGAAGAAGATGTAGAACCTGAATTGTTTGAGGCAATGAAAAAAGGTATCAATCTTTTGTTTTTAGGCGCAATTCTAAATTTTATTCCTCAATTTGAAAATATTCTTATCGTAATAGGCTTTTTTTCTGCTCTTATAAGTGTTTTTGGTTTTTGGAAATTTGGTAAAGCTCTGATTATAGAATTTGGAGGAGAAGAACTAAACAGAATTTATGATACTCCAACACCAGAAATGTATGAAGGTTTCTGAATTATTAATATTTTACTATTGGAGATATTAGGATAATTATTTTAAAATAAAATTGAAAAAGTGAAAAATTATGGTAATAACTTCTTTAAATATTGTTCCTCATGGGATGCAGATAATTCCAGGATTAGATCCTAAAGCACCTCCAGAATTTTCCAAAATGCATCAATCAATGTTAGAATTGATTAAAATTCTTCGAAAAGAAAAACCTGATACGATCATCTTATTTACACCTCATGGGTATCAGCTTGAACAAGATTTTTGTCTATACTATGCAAATTCTCTTCGCGCATATTACCCTGTATTGAATAGATCTAATATTGATGGAACCCAAATTCACTCTACTATTGAATTCTCAAGTGATACCGAATTATTGGATGATATTTGGGTAAAATTCAATTCCTTAAAGAATCCAGCATTTAAATTGAATAAAATTACATTAGGATCACGATATTATCCTATTCCTCTTGGATGGGGTGCCAGTGTTCCGCTTTATTATTGCTATCAACATGATTTTCGCCCAAAAATTGTCGTTGTTTCACTACCTCGAGCGAGGTTTAATGTTAGTAAATTTCATACAACTCTGACAAAATGCGGTGAATTCTTTGGAAAATTTGCTTTGAATACAACTAAAAGGACAAGTATTTTCTTTAGTGGAGATTTAGCTCATACTCATCAAGATTCAGAAAATTTTACATTTCATTCATCAAGCAAGAAATATGATGAATCTCTACTCTCATGGATTCAAAATTTTTCAAAAAAAAAAATTAGAGGAAGAATTATCACTATTCCTCGAGACATTTTTAATCTTGAAAAAACTGCATTAGCATGTGGATTATCAACACTTTCTATAATGGAAGGGGTTATTAATGTGATGAAAGAAGAAAAAGAAAAAACCTATGAAAATGAACATATTGATTTGTTATTAAATTCTACGATTCTTCAATATATTCATCCCACTTATTTTGGAATGGCTTTAATTCATATCAGCTTAAATTCACTTAAATCATCATGAAGTAACTGCTTAAAGTATAACGCGTCATCAAGAATAATTCACGTTTCATCATAAATCGAGAGTGGTTAATAGCAAAACCGAGAGCGGAAAAAATAATAAGAGCAAACCCAATTCTCTGAAACAATCGGGGGGATTGCCCGCTAAACCGCATAATTATTCCGATTATACAGATTAAAAGTAAATAAAAGAGCATTTTTAGATAACTTTGAAAATGATCTTGATAGAATTTTTGTAAAAAATTGGCCAATTCTAAAAACTCACGTATTTCTAATTGTCTACGAGTTATAGGATTAGAATGAATATTGATTCCTATTTTATCTAAATATTTATTAAATTCTAAAGAATGAATTTGCAGAGTAAATCGCTTTTGATTACTAAGTCTAACCAATCGAGCGATAATGAAAATTAATAAAGCAAGGAAAATAGATGCACTAATAATAATTTCGATTAGAAAATGAGGGCGGGGATCATGATTTTTTGTTCGATTTAAGAAAATTATTATAAAAACTCCTGCTATGATACATAAAAATGAAAAATATGCAGAATTTCGATGATACTTTTCTTGTAAAGCTTGAAAAGTAGGATCATCCTTTAATACAAACTTCTGATGGAGATGATAAAAATCAATTACATTTCCTCCGCGCAACTGATAAGCCCGAGTTGGAGAATAATCTTTTTCATCAGGTTGGCTTAATAGGTTTATTTTATAAAAAAACCTAACAAGTTGAATTAAAGACAATACAGTTGATACAATAGCGACTAAAAGAAATTGCTCCAAAATAGATCGATCTAAGAATGTTGTGCTAGAATCGAGCTCTACAAGTAAAATCACAATACTAAACAGAGAAAACAGAAAAAATACAGCAACAAATGTTAGTAATTCATATGAAATAGGTTCATCTGAATTTGGTGATTTGTTTGATTCCATTATATGCACTATATCTGCTCCCTCTTCTTTTAAAATTAATAGAATATACGATCTATTCTGGTGATATTAGACAATCACATTAGTTCCGAAATCACTATGATTGTTTATCGTTTTAGATATAATCATGTTTAGTGTGTAAATTAGTTTAATTATAATAAAGGATCTATATCATACTACTTATAAAAAATTGTGGGTTATACAATCAACCAAAATCAATATGATCAATTTGACAGAATAATAATCCATTTGTCAATAAAATGATTGAAAGCGCGAAGATCCAAAATTTTTGAAAGAATCCAGGACGAATTTGAGCGATATAACTAAGGAGATAAAGAATCGATAATCCAAGAAAAACAAAGGCAAAAATTCGATAAAATAGAGATATTTCGATAAAAACACCTACATTCTTATAAAAAATTAACAATGAGATATTTACAGCAGTTATTCCAGCAAAAACACAAGCTGTTGCAATAATATGTATCAATTTAAATTGGTCAATCTGAATGGTACCTTGTATAACAGTGCTAAAAGCAGTAAAATACAGAAAAAAAACTAATAGATTTACGTGTTTTAAGTAGTTATAATAGAGATGAAGGATAAGTCCGAACATCAATGAGATATTTGCCATTAGAACACAAAAGATTAAATAAAACCAATAGGCACGCATATTGGAAACGCCATGTACTTGCATTTGTCCAATATAACTAACAGGATGGAGAAAAAATCTATGATTATAAGATGTTACCTTTCGGGCTATAAAAATACTGATGAAGCTAAAGGAAAAGTGAAGATAAAAGAGAATTTGAAACGTTGTTTTCGAAAATCGAATATATTTATCGCAAATTACAAAAAAAATCACATAAATAATAATTGTAGTTAAATATTTTCCGATTAAATTCTTTTTTAGAGTTAGTTCTTTTTTCTCATTCATAGTTTAATCTTCTGCTCAAATTTTATTCTTCAATTTTTTATTCATTCATTTAATCTTGCTCTCTTAATTTATTTATAGATAAGGTATGATTTGAACTAACCCCTCAATTTGAGCAAATAATCCGATAAAACTTCCTAAAAACCAAAAATTCTGGAATAAAGATGCTTTTTTTTGGATGACATATGCAATTAAGTAAAGTGAAGCACCGACAAGATGAATAAATCCCCCAATATATACAATAATTGGAACAAACACGTAATATCTTTGCATGTATAAAAAAAAGGCAGTAATTATTATAGTAATAGTATAATGAAATCCAAAAAGAGTAAAAGTAACCATTAAATGTTGCAAACGCGATTCATTTATTGGAATAATGCCCATAAGAATGACCAAAACTACACAAATATAGAGAACAAATGCAACTAATTGCAAATATGGATTAAAAGAATAAAAGTTTCGAAGAATTGTTGCGAGAAAAAAAAACATAGACGCAAATCCCAAAAAAAAAATCTGAACAATATACATAGCTCGTGTATTAGGTCGATTAAATGCATAAGTTTGACCTAAATAGCATATAGGATGCTTTTTAAAACTATGGGGATAAACGCTTAATTTTGAAGAAATATAGGCGCCTATATAAGAAATAGGAATAAACAAA
Source organism: Candidatus Harpocratesius sp. (assembly GCF_054039255.1). Classification (NCBI taxonomy): domain Archaea; kingdom Promethearchaeati; phylum Promethearchaeota; class Promethearchaeia; order Promethearchaeales; family Promethearchaeaceae; genus Candidatus Harpocratesius; species Candidatus Harpocratesius sp. The sequence goes on along the minus strand of NZ_JBPLBG010000071.1, from coordinate 18,588 downwards.
ACATACAACCATTTTGGATGAAAAATTGGGATTTTCATAAAATTATCGGTGAGAATAATTATTAAAATGACTAAAATAGTGATAATGATTCGGAGATTTCTTCCAAACTGTGCCATAGTTTTCTTCTCTACTCTTTTCATATAAATGAATAAAAATTATTTATATTATATTAAATATATCGGGACATGCAAATTTGTGAGTGCGAATAAGTTTAATAAAGTTTGAATGAGTTTGAATATATTTTGAAATGTTGCAAATTTTAAGAGTGTTAGCTTTAAATTTAAAATAACTTAAATAAAATGTGAATATAGAATGAATACAAATTCAATGGCATTTTCTAATGAATTATTTAATTGGTGTGAGAATTTCCCCTATCAAGATAACCGACGTCCTAATTGGGATGAATATTTTTTATTATTAGCGTTTATCGCCAGTAGAAGGAGTTCTTGTTGGAGGAAAAAAGTAGGTGCGGTGATAGTAAAAGACAAAGCCGTAATTTCAACAGGATACAATGGTGCTCCAGCACCTCAAATCAATTGTTTAGAATTAGGCGAATGTTATCGAGATGTACATAATATAGCAAGTGGTACAGAACTTGAAAAATGTCGAGCTTCAGGATCGCATGCAGAATCCAATGCAATTGCTTTAGCTGCAAAAAATGGGCATGCCACGACTGGAGCGACTCTGTATTTATTCGGACACAATTATATTTGTAATGTATGCCGAGGAATTATTGCAAATGCCTATATATCTCGAGTCGTGCATCTGAAAGAAGATGGATCTGTTGTTGAATTCAATGTATTTAAAGATTGGAATAAAAATCCACTTGATCTTTAATTGAAAATATTCATTAATAATCAAAATTATAAACTAATCGACACTTATTTGCACTTCACTATTTCTTCAATGGAAAGTTCACTTTTGGCTGAAGAATTTCAATTGTTCGACCTTAAAGAATATATAGTAAGTATTTTTTAACTGTTTGATGAAAGGGATGAAAGGAAGTAAATGGGTTGCAAAATTAGCATTTCATTATCCAATAACCACAATCTATATAATTATTGTTTCAATTATCGAGGTTTTACTGTTCATCTTTCCAATATCAATCACTGCGCAATTGATTGAAGCTTTATTGAATGGTGCAACCATGAAAGATGTTCAATCAGATCTATTTTTTCTTCTTGGTTTGGCTCTTTTCCAAGCTTTGATTTTCTTTTCTATTTCATTTTTAAATGAAGTTATTGCACACAGGGTTACCACTGATATGACTCAAGAATTATTTGAATCACTTCAATATCGTAGTTTAACTTATCATGATGGTAAAGATGTTGGTGAAATTATGGCGCGAGCCACTGGAGATACAAGAACTGTAAATATTGCAATTTCACCTGCAGTCCGAATATTTTTGGAAATTTTGACGCTTTGGTCTGTAATTTTCATACTTACTGCTTTTGTTCATTGGGTTCTATTACTCTGGGCGATTATTGTTTTTATTTTATTTACAATTACTACATTTTTTTATGCAAAAAAACTTGTGCCATATACAGTTAATCTTAGAGAGAAATTTGGTGAATTATCAGAAATTACTAATACATATTTCACAGGTATACGCGAAATTAAATCATTTGTTTCCCAATCTTGGGCAAAACGAAAATATTGTAAAAAAGTAATGCAATATCGCTCTATTGAATTAGCTTCAGGAAAACGTGGGGCATGGTTTTACCCAATGTTGGTAGTTACCTTCTTTTCTGCATCAATTATTGTATTAACGCTCTTTTTTGCATTTAAGGGTTTATTTGGTGTCACTTTTGGTGATGTAATTAGATTATCAAGCATGATAACCCTTCTTACTGGAATGTCCGAAGAGATGGGATGGTCTACAGAATTCTTAATTAGAGGAAATACATCAGCAAATAGAATTTATAACATTATTCATGAAAATGATCCTGGTTCTTTTTCTGATGGAAAAGAGCAGTTTAATTCAAGCCAATCTGATATCGAATTCCGCAATGTATCATTCAAATACCGATCAGATCTTCCCTGGGCTTTAAGAAATGTTTCCTTTAAAGTAAATAAAAATCAAACAATTGCAATTGTGGGTTCCCCAGGATCTGGAAAATCAACAATTGCTAAACTAATTCAACGCTTATATCTTCCAAATGAAGGTGAAATTCTCTTAGGAGGGCGACCAATTCAATATTATTCTAATAAATCCCTTCGAAAAAACATAGCCACAGTAGAACAAGATATTTTTCTTTTCAATACGACTATAAAGGAAAATATTCGGTTCGGAAAGCCATCTGCTACAGACGAAGAAGTAATACAAGCAGCAAAACTTGCTAAAGCACATAATTTCATTATGGAATTACCACAAAAATATGATAATCTTATTGGAGAAGGAGGTATTAGATTATCGGGGGGACAGGCTCAACGTTTATCGATAGCTAGAGCATTATTGGTAAAACCTTCGATTCTATTGATGGATGATGGTGCATCAGCTCTTGATGCTCAAACAGAAATTCAAATTCAAAATGCAATTTCAAATATATTGAAAACACATACAACTATTATTACTACTCACAGACTTTCGATTATAAGTCAAGTTGATTTGGTTATTATATTGGAACGAGGAGAAATTGTTGGATTAGGAACACATGAACAATTAATCCGTTCGAATTCCTTTTACAGACGACTTTTTGAGCGACACTATGAACTTCCTCCTATTGAGGAAGTTTTAGTAAATACTAAAGTTGGAGGCGAATAAAAAATTAGTTCAGAACTTGAAGATATTAAAATCCCTGAAATTGAAAAAGTCAATTCATTAAATAAAAAACGAGGAGAATTTAGCAAATTGTTCGGTATCTTTTTTGATTCTTCTCTTCAATCACCTAATGAAAAGAAAAAACAAGTTCCAATCGATTCTAACAAAAATAAAATCTTAGATTCGAAAAAGAGAGAAAAAAAAAATAAACAGCAAAAATCATATAAAAAAAGAAAACACTCAGATAAAGAATTACTAAAATATTTATGGAATTTTGTTGTACCTCATAAGCAAAAATTCTATATTGTTAGTATTTTAATGATGATTAATGTTGGGTTAGGAATTCTAAGCCCTCTCCTATATCAAAAAGCATTAGCTTTAATAGAAGAGGCAATCATCAATCCGAATCTTTCTCGTATTATTCCTTTTCTTTTAGCTTATTTTTTTATTGTTATGATATTGTGGTTTACAAATGTAATTCAGCGTGTTTTTACAATTCAGTTAAACAGCTTTACTACAAATGCAATGCGAACGCAAGTTTTTAATGAAATTTTGCAAAACTCTGTTTTTTTTTTCGATCATTCAGAAACTGGAGTTTTGACTAGTAATATTACTAATGATATTCAAGAATTATATGAAACTGGAGAGCGGTTTGTTGTTGTTTTTACGAGTTTGATTCGGCTAATTGTAACAGTTTCAATTCTTTTCAGCTTTTCACCACGTATAACAGCCATTTCAATGGCATTTCTTCCAATATTTTTCTTCATTTCAATGGCACTAAGGAAATTTCAAAGAAGAGTTGCACGAATTTGGCGGAAAAATTTTGGAAAAGTAAACCAAAGTTTTTCAGAATCAATGAGATCTATCAATATTTCAAAAGCATTTGAACGAGAAGAAGAAAATATTCGACGGTTCCATAGATTAAATGAATTAACCTACAAATCATCTGTAAAGAGAGGATTGGGAATTTTCATTATGGGACCAATCAGCGATTTTCTCCGACATGTACTGCTTATCATTATATTATGGATTGGAACCTTGGAATATAATAATTCTCATATTACACTTGCTGCATTTTCTTTGTTTATTTTTATGTTTGATTATTATTTCTATCCAATTCTAGCTTTAGCGCGCCATTATAATCGTTTTCAATCGTTATTTGGAATCTTAGAACGATTATTAGAAAGTAGTGAACAATTAGGATTAAAAGAACCAGCAGATTACGAGATAGATGCTTTAGATATCTGTGGGGAATTAGAATTAAGACATGTAAATTTTGAATACCAAGAGAATAATCCAATATTAAAGGATATTTCCTTTAAAGCTAAACCTGGCCAAAGAATTGCTTTAGTTGGTCCAACAGGGGCAGGAAAAACAACAATTGCTTCAATTCTAATGCGTTTCTATAAGATTAAATCAGGAGAAATCTATATCGATGGTAAAAATATTTTAGATTATCCATTAAGTGCTTTAAGAAAATCGATTGGTTTGGTTAGTCAGCGAGTTTTATTAATAAAAGGAACAATTCGGGATAATCTTTTATTGGGAAATGAACAAGCAACAGATGAAGAAATATGGAATGCCTTAGATATGGTACAAGCGCGAGAATTTATAGAGATGCTTCCTAATGGATTAGATTCTTATGTTAATGAAAAAGGAAAAAATCTTTCCGCGGGACAGCGACAAATGCTTTCATTCGCTCGCGTCTTATTAGCTAATCCGAAATTAATTATTTTAGACGAAGCCACTTCAGCAGTGGATCTTTATACTGAGTCAAAAATACAAGATGCTATTGATATTATGCTCGAAGGCCGCACAAGTTTAGTTATAGCACATCGATTAACAACGATTTTAAAAAGTGATCTAATTTTAGTTATTGATCAAGGAAAATTATTACAACAAGGAACTCATGAAGAATTAATGGAACAATCTGGGCCTTATAAAAAGATGTATCAATTGTATTTTGAGACCCAATCTGCAAAATATTTAGAAAAAATAAAGAAAAGTTAATTAGCGCTTGCAATATGATATTTTTCCAGAGAAACTTCTTCAAATTTTATTTTGACTCTTGTGCGAATAAGTTTTATTCTTAGATTATATGATTACTCAATCTAATGGCAGATTTATAGGTTTATCTTGCTGAATTCCCTAGATTCGGGAAACTTGGTCATCTTTGAAGATGAATTCCAATTCAATTGATGCGAATAAGTTTAAAAATCGTTATCTATAAGAATATGAAGTGGTGCTGGTGGATGAAGAAATCATCCTGGATACCCATTAATATTGAAAATCATCATCAGCATTATGGCTTTTTAATGATATTATTTCTGGAATATTAAAATTGCCATTATGAATAAGCAAATTTCATGAATGCAATCTTATTTTTCAGATGAAATGGTGTGTTATCAATTAATTTCTTATCTGTTGTAAATACATTCCATCTTTCTTTTGCCGCGATTATAATAATTAATGAATCACAAGCAGATAGTATCGGTTTAGCTTGATACTGCACAATTCCTGCCTTGATATTATCGGTTATTGTGGTTTCATAAATTTCAATATTATATTTTTCAAGAAAGGAGAGAATTTGAGGGAATGCGAATTCCTTTCCTTTTCCTTCTGTGAGATGTCTGGCTACTTCTAAAACTATTGCTTTTGTAACATAACCTCTGGTTGTTTTATTCAATAGATTTCTACTAAGTGTTTCGATTTTAGGGTGTCTTTTCATCTTCAAAATTTGCATAATTACTCCAGTATCTAAAATCGCATGAATTGTCATTGAAATCTTGCTCCTTGTTTTCCAATCTTTTTTCTTAACTTTTCCCATTTACTCTCTGAATTCAACATCGATATCCTGTTGTCGTTCATTTTCCATTTTGTTTAGAATATTATCAACAATTGAATTTTCAATTCTATTATCTTCATTTTCAATATCTATAAATGGAATTAGCAATAGCGTGCCATCGAAATCTTCAACAATAAAATACTCCTTTCCATCCACTATATTTAGTTTTTTTCTAATTTTAGAAGGGATAGTTATCATTCCTCTATTTGTAACTTTTACTCGATTACTCATTTTCATATATATTAGAATACTGATGATATTTAAATTATGGTAAGCAAAATTAAAAAAATGTTGTAATAATCTGAATTTCATTACTTATTTTAATGTTTTTTAAATTTTTTCACTGCGAATAAGTTTTTTGATCGATTTTTATTTTAGAAATTCTTCCTGTAAATGATTTTTATACAGAAATATTAGGACGCTTTTTCTCCTTAGAAAATATGCAAGCATTCCTCCAATGAGTAAAATGAGAATAAGAATGCCCCATATCCACATAAGAAAGCAAAGATTCGAGGAGATTTAAATGATTCGATTATAACACATAAGTGCGATTATCAAAAAACTTATTCGCACTTAGGTCTTACTTTGCTAAAAGTATAATAAAACATGCCCCCTAACTTTTTTATTGTAAGTGGCATTCATCGATGAATTTTCAACTATTTTTGAGAAAATATTTTTGTCGGATCGTTAACTTGTAAACTTAAGATTTTTTTTTTATTTTTCGCTTTAATGCAATGTTATTTCCTTAAAAGCTGTATTATGAGAGAAATTCGTATTCCACGACAGTCGCTAATGCTAATACACCTGCTCCAATTAAAAAGCCACGCCAAACCCAAATATTAACTTCTGCGACTTTTAGCATTAATCCAACTACTACTAATACTACAGCGGATAATAATGTAATAAAAATAATCGTAACCGAAAGATAAGATTTATCTCTAGCAAGCCATGCTAATCGATTTGATTTTTCAGCAATTTGATCATCATTCATAATTTTAATAACAGTAAATCCAATTAAAATTTATTTCAAATTAAAATAAAGTATACTAAAATTTCAATCACTAAAATTCATATATTTTTGAAATAATTGTTATCTACTGGAATAATTAATGGATTATTCCTAAAAGTTCCTTAATTTCTTGTAAAACAGATGGAAAATCATCAAAAATATCCATGATATCATTCTGGAGACAATTATTAAGGATTTCTTCGATTTTATAATCCGAATCTTCAGAAAGACCTAATATGAGAGGGTTTTGAAAAATAAGATAGACGATTGGAGCAAGATGGAAATAATAATAGTATTTATGATTTGTTTCTTTTGTTTTTTGATATTTTTTCATTTCAATTAAATATTGGGGAATTAAATTCATAATATCAGTTTTTTCAAAAATTGGAAGAAATGTTTCTAATGTTTTTTTTATTATAAAAAAATTAGGCATGAATTCAGGACCTTTTTTAATTTGAAATATTAATTCAACTAGTTTCGCCCATTGATAATAAATTTCGCGTTTATCTCTATTATACCGAAGATTAAGGAATTCAGGAAGTCTTTTAGCATCATAAAACGCGCGAAAGATATAATACCATGTTTTTTTTTCTGCCACCTGCCTTTCTCTATCAAAAAGTTCAGTTTTTATCAATTGAATAGCTTGATCAAATTCTAATTGACGGATTAAAATTGAAATTTCATACTGGAAAGCAATTTCACCAATACGGCTGTATTTTCTGCGAATTTCTTGTATCAAATCCCAGCAAGCTTGATATCGTTTCTGAATGAAATAATAACGAGTTATATAATGAAGAAAATTAATAATTGATGTTTTTCCTTTGCCATAACTAACATTGATATTTTCCCATTCAGCAACAGAATAGTAGGTCAATAAATGTTCAGTGAAAATTTGCACAATTACTGGACTAGGGTATTTAATAAAGATTTCATTAAGCTCGTTAAAAGTAAAATCTAATTCATCTATTATTTGTATAAGATTTGTCTTTACTCTATTAAGATCTGGTTTTTCTTTAAAATGATTATAAAGACGGTTAAATATTGCCAAATTGAATTCACTTTTATATTCTAATTCTTGAAAATACTGTAGAAATAACCCCCATTTGGTGGAATCTTCAAAAATTGATACAATTTCTTCTAAAATTTCTTCTTGGGTAATAGATTTTAGATGGGTTAAAAATGGGGGTTCTTTTGGAATCTCTGGAACAAGTTCCTTCTTAGGAGATTCTAGCATGACTGAATTTCGCTGCTGACTTGAATTTAATTCATTGTTTTTATTTTCATAGATATCTTTATTAGGAATATGTACTGAATCTGAGTCAATATCCGATCGAAGATGTGAAACAAATGAAGATTTTAAGGTTGTTTCTTGATTATTTCCAATATTATTATTATTATTACGTGATATTTTTCCCTGCGGGTTCTCAAGTATACTACTTTCTACTGAATTAGCATTATTATATGTTTCATAATCTCTAGAATCTCCAGAATCATCATAGTCTCCATACTCTCCATGTTCATTATATAAATTTGATTTTGATAATTCATGGGAAATTTGGGAAGGTATTGTTTGAAAATGATTAATATTTTTTAGTTGTGATTTAAGCGATTTGATTTCCTCGATTAAATAACTTATAATATGATCATTTTGACTATTTGAAGTGTTTCCTATATTATTTTGGGCTTTATCCAAATTAATTTGGTTAATTTGCAAAATTGAATTCAAATTCTTTTTATTTTTTAGCTTGTGGATATTTAATGAATTCAGATAATCTTGATAACTAATTATTTTTTGATTTTTAGGTAGTTTAAAAAGAAAATCTAAGTATTCTCGACCTTGCTGTGTTATTGTATAAGCATAATATTGCCTATTAGAAACTAAATCTTTAATCTTTTGAATTAAACCAAACGAGATTAGACGTTGATAAATTTTATAGTAAGTGCGACTACTTTTACGATTTATTCCTGGATATTTCTCATTAAAATGCTGGATTTCAGAATGTCGAATTTTGTCGTGATGGTAAAGAATGAAGAGAATTTTTAATTCTTGTGTAGCTTTTTGAAGGAAATTATTCATGTTGGAATTAAGTTTGACCATCTGACCTGACATTTAATATATAAAGTAGCGGTTTTATTTATTTAAAGATATTGGTAAAAAATAGGTAAAAAATTAGTAAAATATAAAGATCAAATGTAAAAAATTTGTAAAATTAATGAGAAAAAATAAAAAATAGGTAAAAAATTAGATCTTATTTTAAGCTGAATAAGGATTAACTTATTATTTTCTTTTTTTACAAATGAGTAGATCTTTATTGCTAAAACAGAATTTGGAGATCTTCATTAACTCAAGTAATGCTTTTAATTCATGAAATCAAATTTATTGTAGGGAATTTAAATGTCAGATAAACAATCCACTTTATCAGGAATAATAAAAGAAAAACAATCAGATGAAGCCCCCAAAAACCAATCTTTTAACGAAAACGAATCATCGACTATCAAAGAAAAAAGGCAACTACCACAAAATCCTGTAGAAATTCTTAAATTAACCAAAAGTGGGGGGATTACATTACCAAAATTAATTCGATCACAATTAGAAGAAAAGCAATTGTTTGCGTTTTGGAAAGAAGATGATAGCTATATATTAATGCCAGTAAAGGAATATGAAATTCCTGATTTAAAATTAGTAGAATCAAAAAAGAAATCAAATAAAGTAGATGATTCTGATACTAAAGCAAAAAAAACACGTAAAAAACGAACTGCAAAACAAAAATTGCCCACAGGACCGCAGCCAGAATTAACAAAATATTTCCCATTTCCTTTAGAAAATCAAGAAAAAATTCAAAATGCTATTGAAGCAAGCTTTTATAAACTTATTGAAACACCCCCAAAAATTGAAGAAGTCATAGAACGGATCAAATATATAATTATTAATTATGGAATTGGGAAAACAACAAACGATTCGCGCTTAAAACATACAATAATTTTGTTTATTGATGATGTAATTGAAAAAGTCCCTGAACAAGATTTTTCAGCAATTCTTGAATATCTATCATTAAAAATAATCCCAAATATAGATAGTACCTTTTTACGAGAACAAAGTCTAATAACTTTATGCGGTACAACCTTGAAAGCACAACTTCCTGAACTTGCTTTGTCCTTGCTCAAACAAATATTTTCTGGAATTGATTCTTACGACCAAGAATTTGCAATTATGCAAGGTATTAAATCAATAATGAAGAAACTTCAATCAATTGATGTACCCCTTTCAGAAGACTTTCAATTAACAATTCAGAGAAATTTAAGCAAATTTATTTTAGGAAAAAATAAAGATAATTTCAACGAAAACCAAGAATCTACAAGCAATGAACAATTTATTTTATCTACTGATAACTGTTTAGAAATAATTGAATTAATGCAGAATTTTCAAATGATAGATGCTGCAATGGAAGCGGCACAAAACCTTTTAGAACATATTCCGCCAGAAGATTTTCATATCGAAGAAGTGAGGGCGAAAGTCAATTCATTAAGAAAACATTCTCGATAGGAATATTCATTCGACAATTTTAATTAGCGCGTGAATCATATATATAATGAAGGAAAAGGAGTAACATCAAATGCTCAGGCAAGTAATTATATATTTTCAAAACGAAATAATTTTTACTCATATTTTTGCACAAGCCTATTCAAAAGAGACGCTTGAATTGGTTTTAACTAAAAAATTAATTGGATATATTGAAAAACCATCACGAGGACAGAGCTTTAATAAACCTCTTTTTGATTTTCAGGCTCATTTTGGAATGTTTGGTAATGTATTTTTTCTGTATATTACAGATATGAGTGATCGTCCAAAAGTCATCGCAAAAGAAATACAACGTGCGGCTCGCATGTTTCAAAAATATTTTCCAGATCCACTTGAAATTAAAAATCCATCAGTGCAAAAAGAAGAATTTATTAAATTTATAAACGAAACTCATTATTTTCTACATCCTAAAATATGTTTAATGGGTCCAAATTTAAATGATCGACAACAAATAGTAGATTATTTAAAATTAAGCCCAGAACCTGATAAAAGAATAATGAATTTTGCGGTATATCACCAAATTCAAATTGGAACTCTCTTTTTGGATCTATGGAACTTTATCGAAAAAGATACTCTTTCACCATTATGGAATAATTACGTTCGTGGTTCTGATATGATTTTATTTATTCTAGATGGAACAAGTCAAGAATTAAATGAACGAGTTTTGAAATTTTTTCACTCTTTACGCTTAAGAGAGGGAAAGTACAGTAAATCAGCAATTTTCCTAACACACGCGCATCAACCTTCTTTCATTGGTAAAGAAAAACTAATTTCAAATTTTCCTTTTTTAGAAAAATATCCAATATTTGAAATTGATTTGGATGATGTAGATGGGAAAGATCAATTAATCAATGCCATGAGTATTTCTATCGGTTTAAAGCAACCATTACCTCCAGAATTTAAAATTAAATTAAAACAAGCAAATGAGTATGTAAGTCTGCAAAAATATCAAGATGCTTTGAATTTATTAAGAGATTTAATTCAAATATGTGAAAAATATCAGGAATTTAATTATATTGATGTATTTCAAAATAAAATCATAGAATTACAAGAAAAACAGAAAGAAAAACAACTTCAAGAAGAAATTGAAAGGAAAAAAATAAAAGCACCAAAGAAAATATCTTTTGGAAAATTTAAAGGTGCAAAAACACTCCCAACAGATTTAAAAGGGAAAATTATTCCTGATCTCAGCAAATTAAAGAAAGTCAGCGCAAAATCCAAAGATAAACAACCTGTTTCAAATTCATTATCGCATATTTCTTCTTCATATTCATCTACTGATAAGAATTTAAGTCAATCTCTACCGAAATCGTCTGGAAATGAAGGTATATTACAAGATATTGATTCAGCAAATCCATTTTTTAGTGGATTAAGTTCATCAAAATCAATAAAAACTTCTCAAGAAAAAAAAGATGAAAAAGCAAATCAAACATCAAATCAAACATCAAATCAAACATCAAATCCATTCTTTGCTGGAATCCCAAATGTTGATCCTGGTGAAATGTTATCAAAAAAATCCATAAACAAATCTTCCCATGAATCTAAGAAAGATTCAATAGATCATTCAGATGAAAATCCTGATTTATTATTTGAAAATGAAATTGAGAAATTATTGAAAGAGCATGATAAGATTAAAGACATAAGCAATGATTTAGATTTTTTTGAAGAATTACAAGCAGATCATGAAAAAGAAAAACAAAATTGGCAGAATAAACCAGAAGGAATTATATATCAACCAAATAATACTAACTCTTCGCTTCAGGAAGAGAAAAAAGAAGCAATTCCAAATATCGAATCAGGAGAACCCATAGATAATTTTAAAATTCGTAATTATTCTGTTAATCCAATTGATCTTTCGGGTTCCCCAATACCAGAAAATCATGAAAAAGCAGAAGAAAAAAAGAATCCATTTTTATCAAATCTTTCAAAACAAAAAAAGGGATATACAAGACGTAAAACACTTACCTTTGAAGCATCGCCATTAGTTTCTTCAGAACAAAAGAAACCTAAAGCAAATATTCAAAAAACAAGAAAAACCACTCCATTTATAGAACGAAATCCACTTCAGCAATTTACTCTCGAAAAATCACCACTCACACCAAAAAAAATTCTAACACCAGCTGAAAAATTAGAACAGACTATTTTAATAAAAGGTGAGACTTTAGCATTAGATTTATGTGAGAAATTTATTTCACAACTCCGTATTAAACTAAAACGCACTATAACTGATGCTGATATTGAAAAAGTAGCTGATCTTTATGTAAAGCAAAAACGAAAAAAAAACAATCAAAAATAGAAATTATTTTTTAGTTCTTATGATTACTAATTATATTGGTAGACCCAATCTCCTTTTTTTACAGGTTTATCCACCTTAGTTGTAATAATTACACTTCCTTGAGGAGGGATTTGGGGTGTTTCGGTTATAGATTTAGTTTTAAACTGCATTGATTGTATGTTTTGCCTTAAATAAGTACCCAATTTCGATCCTTCAAAAACTATTTCATCACCTAAATGTAATCTACCTGTGTGAAGTGCAATTTTTGCAACTTTAACATCCCGATAATATGCAATCACCTTTCCAATTTGGACCTTTTTTGTTTTTGCTTGATTTCCCGATTGATCTACGGAAATATCTTCAGGACCAGGCCGTTGAAAATAAAATCCAGTTGAAAATCCACGATTATAAACTTTCTCTAATCTTTCCATCCATGAATTAACCATTTCTTTAGAGAAATTCTTTGAATACGTGGCATCAATGGCTTCTCGATAACATTGGGAAACAGTTTCGATATAATGAGGATCTCGCATTCTTCCTTCGATTTTGAATGAAGCAATGTTTGCATCAATAAGTTTGGGTATGTGAGCAATCATGCAAAGATCTTTAGAATTTAAGAAAAAACCTTCACCATAATCGATTTCTACTCCGGAATAATGCTTCAAAGTCCATTTGTGTCTACAAGGTTGTAGACATCTTCCCCGATTTGCTGAACATACAGGATCGTTATAAACATATGCTGAAAAATAACATCTCCCTGAAACTGAAGTGCATTGGGCACCATGAACAAAAGTTTCGATTTCAGCTTTTGTCAATTTCTGCCCAATTTCTTTTATTTGAGCAAGAGAACATTCTCGTGCCAGAATAATTCTTTTTGCACCAAGTTTTTCATAAAATTTTGCAGCACGAGAATTTGAAACACTTGCTTGTGTAGAAATATGAAAAGGTATGCCCATTTCTCGCGCTACTTCAACAGCAGCAAGATCATGTACAATAACTGCATCGATTTCAGCAGTTTTTGCTGTTTGAAATAAATTTTCTAAATAATTAAGTTCGTTTTCATAAATTATTACATTAGTTGTTAAATAAGCGCGGAGATTTAAATCATGGCAGAAAGCAACAATGGGCTTAAGATCCTTTAAAGAAAAATTATCTGCATTCATCCTCATATTTAAAGCCTCACTTCCAAAGTAAACTGCATTGGCAAATGGTGCAACTGCTTGGATAGATTTCTTGTTTTGGGCTGGTGCAAGAAGTTCTACTTTTTTCATAGGTCTTAATCACCCAATACTAGATGAAAATATACAAAAAACCAAAAACTTTGCGTTTTCAAAAATTAAGAAAAATTCGATAAATATTAAAAACGAAGGAAGAATTCATTCCTTTCTCTTTTTTTGAATATCAGTCTAAATTTCCCTCTATCCATAGATATCGAAATGAAGAATTAATGATCTGGGTAATCAAGATTTTTTTTTTGAAAGTTATGGTTTATAGCCAAATTTTCGAACAATTGAGGATTATTTTTGCAAATTATAAACATTCTCAGGCGCTTTTCGATGCTTTCAGCAGTTTTTGGACCAGAAAGCACGAGATAATTCGAAAGCAAACTATTTTTATGCTCTGCTAAATTATTCTGAATGAAGCTTTTTGAAAATAGTTTAAATGTGTCTTTTATAGTGGCGGCTACCGCTTTGGAGATATTCTTCCCAATTCGCATCGTTTTGCGGTGCGGGTCAACCTTTGCATACCCCTTCTTCCCATGATCAAACACTTCAAAAAGTTCTTTTCTTCCACGTTTGTTTTTCTTACTCCTGGATGTTTTCTTCTTTCTTCGACAGTTTTTAACTCCTTTGGGCCTTCCTCGCTTCTTTTTTGGTAAAATGTACCGATTTTCTTTAGATTCCATATAAAAATATTCCTTTTTTGTCCGTTTTTTACAGAAATCTGATTTCATTCCAACCACTGAAATATATCGATAATCAAGGTCATACTCATATCTCTTTATCACCACCTTTTCATATGGCTTTTTATGCTTATGAATTATAATCGTTATTGGTCGATCTAAATATCTCGCTAAAGCCTGTGTCCCGTTCCAAGCATCTGCGGTTATAATTGTGATTGGTTTTATAGTATTTCGATCAGCTTCTTCAAAAACTTGACGTAGATCGTCCATTTTTCGAGTTCGGGAGACTTTTAATCCCAAAATCTTATGACTTGCATAGCCTGTAGCCATAATTATGTAAAATGACTTTCCATTAATGGTTAAAAAAGTCTCATCTATTGCAATAGCCTGATCTTTTTGAGAGTGATCAACCAAATTATGCAATCCATGATGTCGATCAAGTGTTATTTGGAGTTTACCATAGAGGTAATTCATTAAACTTGGAGATATCTCATGATCATGCGCAATTTCGACCATTTTTCCTTGTGCATTAAACAGTTTTGATAAAATCTGGTCGAGATAAGATTGTAAAATAAAAGTTAGAAATAAAGAGGAAAAAATCGTAAACTGTTTTCCACCTTTTGATGATTTCCGAAACGAACATTTAGAATTATAGCACCGATAGCTTTGAATTCTTGAATTTTCTCGCTTTTGAGTACCGTTATATCCAATTTCATATGATTTGCATATGGGACATTGTATCGGAATATTTTGAAGTTGCATTTTGCTCCTGTTTTCTGATTCAACGGTAATTCTAGAATATATTTTGATACGTGGCTTTTTCTTACGACCTAGTATATTTGAACAAAGTAACAAAGTGATTTAAACTTTTAGGAGATCTGTGTTCTTTCGATTTTCACTTTGTTTTCCAATTATTCAGCTTCATACAAATAGGTCATTTGCGCAACGAATTAAAGGGAACGATTTCACTGCGTGATATTGATTTCTGTATCGGCCCCGATGGATCACCTCACTTTTCAGCTGTTCCTAAAGTTGAAAATCCTAATAGTGAGCTGCAAGATTTGATCCATTTATATGAGTTCTGTTTCAGCTCCATGTATTATCAAAAATACGAAGATTTGAGCAATTATCTCGCGGCTCAAAACCAGCACTGGTATTTACAAGTCATTTCCATCGTGGTTTCTGTATTATCTTCCAACTTGGGATCATATTTAGCCGTACCTCAGACCTATGTGCAGAACTTCTTGGCTGAAGCAGGTGAAAAATCAGGCATTTCCACTTGGTCTATCACCAAGCATGTAATCGGCACCTTTTTAGACGAATTTAAGGATGAACTGATTGTTGAAAATATCATTTCTAGAACTGCCCAGATATTAGGTGTGAATCCACAGCTGGCGGAGCAGTTGGGCGAACTGATCAGTTTTGCAGGTGAAAAGGGTCGAACCGCCTTTAAAGTTGTTCAAGGTGGTAATTTCCAGTCCCTGGCAGATACTCTTAGAGAAGATTATAAATCCACTGTTTCTTCTCAATCTTCTTCCTCTTCTCTCGTCAATAGATTCTGTGGTGCTGTCTCCTCTATTTTCAAATCTAAACGCATTGTTCATTTTTTCACCAGCGTTAAATTCATTCGTTCTGTTATCGCCGAGCATACTATCTCAAGCATCACAGAGCACTACATAAATAACAAAATTATGTTGCAAGATCTCTTGTTGTTTACCACCACCCACATGCAGAATCAAATCGAAGATTGGTTGCAGAAAACTCATCCTGGTGAATCTATTGAATTTATCATTCGAGATTTTGCCAATCCTGAAAGTATGAGAAAGAGTCGTCAATACGACGTAATTGCTGCTTTATACATGTTTAAGGATTTATCGCTTGAATCGTTTGCAAATAATAAAATTTTAAATGAATTATGGGGTGTCTCAGAAAGCAAGGAACGATTTCTAATAAAAGAAACCGATTCTGGTGAGAAATTTAAGAGTAATAGGGATGGTTTTGAGTATGAATTCATCGATAGAAATTGGCATAAAAGCCGATCTACCGAATCAGTATCTGTAACCGAATGGCTTAAAGACGCTAGAAAGATTGAAATTTTCGATCCAATTAGCTATCAAGCTTTAATAAAAGTTATATCTAATCAAATAGGAACATTTGAAGAATTTTCAGATCAAGTCTTAAAAGATTCTCCGTTTGCGGAATATTGGAAACAATCAGGTAATGTAAAATCATTCTTCACTTTTCTTTTCAGAACTCTTAATATGATAGGGCACAGTGAAGGATTTTATTATAAAAAAAGAGGTATCAATAAAGATACTTTGATCGAAGTCCACGTTGATGATTCTATAGGCATGACCCTTCAAGAGGTGTTAAAAAATGTAAAAAGCGAATATGCGGATGGGGTTAAAGGTAAAAAAATACCCTTTAAATATATTACCGACCCCAATGTATACAAATTGTTTTTACCGGTAGAGATCGACGGTGAATCCCATCAATTATTGTCTTTTCCAAAATCAGCAGGTGTCAAAATATTGATTAACAGTGAAGAAGAATCTGTTGATGATGCAGAAAAGACTAAAGATAATCAAGATACAAAGGAAAATTTTAGAAAAATGATGTATGAAAGCTCTTTAATAGTTTCATCTATTGGGAAAATTAAAGTTACATCTTTTAATAATTTAAAAGATATAAAACAGATAAAAGGAGGTTATTCTGGATTAAGAACAGTAAGAGATAATTTAATAAATTTTAATTTTTGGACTCCTGG
This sequence comes from Candidatus Harpocratesius sp., assembly GCF_054039255.1. NCBI lineage: Archaea > Promethearchaeati > Promethearchaeota > Promethearchaeia > Promethearchaeales > Promethearchaeaceae > Candidatus Harpocratesius > Candidatus Harpocratesius sp. The sequence goes on along the minus strand of NZ_JBPLBG010000071.1, from coordinate 1,448 downwards.
TTTAGCAAAAAATATTATTAATATGTATATCGATTTTGAAGCGATTAATCGCGATGTGCCGAATCTTGGAACCGTTCTGAAAGAAAATTTCTTTGAAAATGTAAAATCATGGAGTAAAATATATATTTTCGATGATGAAGGAAATAAAATAGGAAAATTGGATAAACTTGTTGAAGATTATTTTAAAAAAGATGCTGAATCCGAATTCAATTACTGGAAACACATTACTACCCCCAGCAATAAAAACAAAAAATTATCATGGAATAAAGAAGTTATTTCCCAAATTAAAGTCTATATTGAAAATATAATCGAAATACAAAATAAAATTGGCGGTTATTCAAGAGGTTGTGAAATAACAATGCAGTCAAAAAAATTCCTAAAATATTTTAACAATTATATACAAAATAATCTTGGAATTTTAAACCATTTTATAGAAGATACACGAATAGATACTATTTTATATGAAGACAGTGCAATTCCTTATATCTATGAATGGGAACTATCTCATATGATTTGGCTTTCACTGGCTTCATTATATCCAAATCTTGATGAATTCCATGCAGAAATAGATTTTCTTATTGATCATAAACAATCAATTTCAGAAACCCAAATAAATATAAAAAATAAATATAAAAATTATAAGATCGGCGATTCTTATTATTATCAGCTTGTAAATATGCTTCCAGACCCCGAAATAATCATTGGTGCTAAAAAAATAACTAATATTGTGAGTTTCATACAATTTGGTATGTCTCTAATTTCTGTTTTGGATTCAGGATTAGAAAAATTAGTGGTTCAATCCTTATTAGCTGTGCTAACAGCCGATAACACTTTTGATTTTAATAAAATTGGGACTGAAGGTTTTTATAGTTCGCCTTATTCTCTGATTTTGCCGCAGTTTTTGATGAAACTTTGGAATCCTGCCACCAGTGAATATTTCAAAACGGAAAAAACTGAGCAAATTGAAGGCTATCTAATGGATTTTCTGGTAATGGAAAACTTGGCTTGGTTGCATAATTCTCCAGACCAAACATCGACTTGGCGATTTCCAGGCATTTACGGGATCGGTGTGCACGGTGTTGATATTAAAAATGAAAAATATTGGAAAGATAAACCTCGAAAAGTGTGGACTGCTTTTATGAATGGGCTGTCTATTATTAATATTTTTAGGGATAAAAATCAAAAAGATGAATTCGATAAAAAGTTAAGAAAATTCAAATTGGACAAAAATAATGAGAATGAACCTCTTGCAATTCCCGAAATGTTGGTTCGGATTGTGATAGACGATGCCCGCAGTTTCTTTTTACTGCGAAATCAGCCAGAAATGAAGGGTTTAAGTATAAAAGAATCGATTACAAAGATGGCGAAATGGTTAAGGGCTGAAAAATTGGCAGGTCATGAAGGAACGAAATTTTTAGGAATAGGATATAAAATTCCATCCTATAAAC